>NZ_JBFTZS010000065.1:0-13705 GCF_056406675.1 Caulobacter sp. P1_B12_2
GAGGTGCACCTGCTGCACGACAGCCATCACCGCCTGACCCCGATAGAGGCCGGACGCCTGGGCAAGGATCTGGAGCCCTACCGCCCGTTCTGGCTGGAGGACGTCACCCCCGCCGAGAACCAGGCCAGCTTCCGCCTGATCCGCCAGCACACCACCACGCCGCTGGCCGTGGGCGAGGTGTTCAGCTCGATCTGGGACTGCAAGCAGCTGATCGACGAACAGCTGATCGACTATATCCGCACGACCATCGTCCACGCCGGCGGGATCTCGCACCTCAAGCGTATCGCCGGCCTGGCCGAGATCAACAACGTTCGCACGGGCTTCCATGGCGCCACCGACCTGTCGCCGGTCTGCATGGGCGCGGCCCTGCACTTCGACCTGTGGGTCCCCAATTTCGGCATCCAGGAATATATGCGCCACACGCCGGACACCGACCGGGTGTTCCCGCACGCCTACACCTTCAAGGACGGCGACCTACATCCGGGGCAAGCGCCTGGCCACGGCGTCGACATCGACGAAGAGCTGGCGGCGCAGTTTCCCTATCGCCCCGCCAGCTTGCCGGTGAACCGCCTCGAGGACGGCACCCTGTTCAACTGGTGATCCCAAGATCGCGCGTCGCCTCCGGGTGGCGCGACGAAGGGGACGCCTGCCCCGCCCCCGTCGTGGGCGTCCCCGCCCCTACCGCTTCTGGACGCTGGAGGCGCCGCCCTCGCTGGCGTTGTGGATGTACTGCTCGGCGACCAGCCAGGCCTTCACGGGCCGCAACGTGCCCAGGCACCCGACCAGCAGAGCCGGAAAGACGGTCGCGAACTGCACCCAGAGCGGCGGACTCCACACGATCACCGCCCAAGCCCAGACCGCGATCACCAAGATGCCGACGCCGGTCATGACGAAGAAGGCCGGACCGTCGGCCGGGTCGGCGAAGCTGAAGTCCAGCCCGCAACGATCGCAGCGCTTGGCCAGGCTCAGAAAGCCGCTGAACAGCTTGCCCTCGCCGCAGCGCGGGCAACGGCACTGCAGCCCCGCCTGAAGGCTGGTCGGGCTGTCAAAGTCGGTGAGCAGGGGCCGTTCCATACAATGCGCGCCTTGTTGCATACATTCTGCATTGAATGTATGTATCGCAGGATGGAAAAGCAACCATGAGCCGGGATCGCCCTACCACCGGATGGCTGCGGCACGTCCGCACGGGCGGCGGCCAGCCGATCTACCTGGCGCTGCTCGAGGCTCTTGAAACGGCCGTGCGCGAAGGCGAATTGCAGCCGGGCGATCAATTGCCGCCCCAGCGCGCCGTGGCCGACCAGTTGGGCATCGACTTCACCACGGTCACTCGCGCCTACGGCGCCGCCCGGACACGCGGCCTGATCGAGGGCGCGGTGGGACGCGGCACCTTCGTGCGCCGCCGCGCCGTCGATGACGAAGCCGGCCTGATCGATCTGAGCATGAACCTGCCGCCGCCCCCGCAAGGCGTGTCGCTGGCCGCCCTGCTCAAGGACACGACCGCCGCGATCCTCGACCGCACCGACGTGGCGACCTTGATGGCCTATCACGCCGGCCCGGGGACGCCGGGCCAACGCGCGGCCGGCGCGGCCTGGCTGGCGCCGGTGCTCGGCGAGATCCGCTCCGAGCGGATCGCGGTGTGTCCCGGCGCGCAATCAGCCCTGACCGCCGTTCTCACGACGATCACCAAGCCCGGCGCAGGCGTCGTGGTCGAGCCGCTGACCTATCCCGGGATCATCAGCCTGGCCGAGCGCCTGGGCCTGCGCCTGATCGCCTGTCCGGTCGACAACCAAGGCTTCCAGCCTGAAGCCTTCGCCCGGCTTTGCGCCCAGGAACGCCCGGTCGCCGTCTACCTAGTCCCGTCCACCCGCAACCCGGTTGCGACGACCATGGGCCTGACCCGGCGCCGCGAGATCGCGGCCATCGTCGGCGAGAGCGGGACCTGGCTGATCGAGGACGATCCCTACAGCCGGCTGTTCGACACTCCCCTGCCAGCCCTGGCCTCTCTGGCGCCGGAAGGGACCTTCCATATCGCCACAATGTCGAAGACCCTGTCGCCGGGCCTGCGCACCGCCTTCCTGGCGGCCCCGTCCGCAGCGATGGCCCAGCAGGTCGCTAACGGCCTGCACGCCACGGTCCTGATGGGGTCTCCTCTGACGACCGCCATCGCCGTTCGTTGGATCCGCGACGGAACCGCCGAACGCATCCTGACCGGCGTGCGGCTGGAGGCTCGCGCGCGTCGCGCTATCGCCGCCGAAATCCTCCCCGCCGCGCGGGGTGACGCCGAGAGTCTTCACGTCTGGTTGGACCTGCCGGCCGGTCTCGACGCGGGCGGACTGCGCGCGCTGGCCGCCGCGCGCGGCCTGGCGCTGGTCACCGCCGACGCCTTCGCCACGTCGCCTGGTCATCCCGCCGGACTCCGTGTCTCGTTGGGCGGCCCGGCCAAGGCGTCGCTGCTGCGCGAGGCCCTGGGCAATGTCGCGACCCTGTTGAGGCCGGCCGCGATCGTTTGAAACAACAAAAAACCCCGGAGCTTGACGGCTCCGGGGTCAGTTCAAATCAAGGGGGGATACAGCTAGACAATGCGCGACGCGGCGATTGGTTCAGCTTGATCGAAAAATCGGTATGCCTTCAGCGCAACGTCCAGCGCGCCAGCGGTATGTGCTCGGTCCGGCCCAGCAGGCTGTGGATCAAGGTGAAGCCGCTGACGGTCCATCTGATGGGCGTAATGGCCTGCTCGGCGACCAGCCGCTTGTCGTAGAGCATCGTCACGTGCGGCGTGAAACTCTTGTCCACCAGCTTGCCCAGACCGGTCCGCGCCATCGCCAGTCCCAGGTCGCGCTGGAAGGTCTTCAAGGCGTCCAGGCCCTCGCCGCCCTGCAGGACGAACGGATTGTTGCCGCCGTTGTGAAAACTGGCCGCGCGATCGAACGCGACCTCGAACGGCGGCGTCGTGATCGCCTCGGCCGCCTCGCTGGCCATCGACACGATGTCGCGCCGCAAGCCGGCGTGGTCGCCCAGGTGATGCAGGGTGATGTGAAACCGCTCGGGCGCCAGCGGCCTGCCGCTCAGCCCCTGCGCCGCCCGCAAGACGTCGGCCTGCCGGGCGATGGCGGCGGTCGTCGCGGGATCCGGAAAGATCGCGAAGAACAGCCGGTCGGTGATCGGCGGCGCATCGAATAGGGAGAACTGGTCGGACACGGGGCCATCCTGACGAGATTCCGGGAACAGCGCCACGGCACGGAGAGGACTAGCGCACAACCGCGCCGAGTGGTCATCTCGGGGAATGCAGGTCGCTCCTCCTAGTCACGATCTCCTGGTACACGCCCGCACGATGATCAGCATCATCATGGGCCTAAGCCTCGCGCGCCTCCTGAATGGGGTCGCCGGGCTGATCCAGCACCCGAAGAAGGAGCACCTGTGGTGGCCCCACCTGTGCTGGGTCGTCTACATGATGGTCTCGATCACCGCCTTCTGGTGGTGGCAGTTCCAGCTGCACGAGCTGCGGACCCTGACTTTCGAGACCTACCTCTTCCTGATCTCGGAAGCGGCGATGATCTTCCTGCTGTGCAGCGTGATCTTTCCCACCGAGATCAGCGAATATGACGGCTATGGCGACTACTTCATGTCGCGGCGGGCCTGGTTCTTCGGCCTGTTGATCGTAAGCCTCTCGATGGACGTCCTGGACACCCTGCTGAAGGGGATGCCGCACTTCCTGAGCCTCGGCCGCGAATATCCCATCCGGATCGCGCTGATGGTCGGCCTCTGCCTGGCGGGCTGCTTCATCCGCAACCTGCGCTTCCACACCGTCTTCGCCGCGGGCGCTCTGATCTATTTCGCGACCTATGTCGCGCGTCATTACGGGCATATCCAATAGGCCCTCGTCTCGAAAATTCCCGCTTGGATTGTGTCGTTTAGGCGCTAACCTTCCGCGACATCAGGAGGGGCGGCCATGAAACTCAGCGCGCATTTCTTGCTCGAGGAATTCATCATCTCCAGCAAGGCGCTGTCGATGGGCGTCAAGAACGACCCGACGCCGCCGCATTTGGAAAATCTCAAGCGCCTGGCCGAGCGCATGGAGGGCGTCCGGGCGCTGTTCAACCGGCCGATCGAAATCACCAGCGCCTATCGCAATCCGCAGGTTAACGCCGCGGTCGGCGGCGTGCTCGCTTCGGCCCATGCGCTGGGCCACGCCGCCGATTTCCATGTCGACGGCCTCAGCGATCTCGAGGCGTCCAAGTGCATTCGAGACAGCGGCTTGAAGTTCGACCAACTGATCTACGAAAAGAGCCGCTGCGTGCACATCAGCTTCGACCCCAGGCTGCGCCAGCAGGTGTTGCGCCAGCCGGGCGGTCCAGGCTCGACGGTCTATAACGGCCTCGAACCCTAGTTTCGCGCCCCGACTCTCGACAAAACCGCCCCTGACCAAGGGGCGCCACCGGGGGGACGCTCGACCTGCACGTTTAGGAACCAGAGATCTCCAACTCGCATTTCACGACGGGTGTTCAGTACACATCACCGCCGCGTTCGAGATTTCAGTTCGAAACTTCCGGCGCGCGGCGTTAGCGTATGAAAGTTCTCATTGTGCGCCTCATCGCGTGAATTCCTCACCGCGATCCACGTGAGACTAACGATCAAAACATAGGGCTAAATACCGAAATGCACACGGCTCACGAGATGAGCGAATGGTCCGCATTCAGCCTGCACGAATCCATACTCGATACTGTCGCGGCGAATGTGGCGATCCTCAACGATGAGGGCGAAATCATCGCGGTGAATGACGCCTGGATGCAGTTCGCTGAATTCCATGAACTTCCGTTGGAGGACTATGGGCTAGGACTCAACTACATCTCGTTCTGTGAAAGTCTGAACGCGCCTGGCGCAGAGGAGGCCAGGCAGGGTCTGCGAGATATGCTGGCGGGCGAGCCCGGGCCTCTCCGTTACGAATACCAGGTCATCCTCGCCAATGGTCCGATCTGGGTCAGGATGACCGCGACGCGAATTTCTCGCGATGATCGCAACCTGGTGATCCTGTCGCACGAGGACATCACTGTTCAGCGCCACGCCCAGGCCGCCCTGGGCCGGGCCACCGCCGCCCTGCTTCACGCCGAGGACGACGAGCGACGACGCATCGCGCGCGAATTGCATGACGGCACCGCCCAGTACCTGACCGGCGCCAAGCTGATGCTGGGCGCCATGAAGGTCGAGGGCCGCGCCGAAAAGGTTCGGGTCGAGGTCGTGGCCTTGCTTGCTCACGCCTTGGACGAGATTCGCAGCCTGTCCTATGTGCTGCATCCGCCGGCCCTGGAAGAGATGGGGCTCGGCCCGGCCACCCGGCAGATGGCGGAAGGTTTCGCACGCCGCACCGGGCTGGCGCTGCAGATCGACATCGCCGACGACTTCCCGAAAATGGCCCGGCCGACCGAGGTGGCGTTGTATCGCGTCGCCCAAGAAGCTCTGGCCAATGTCCACCGGCACTCCGGCAGCCCTCGTGCCTTGATCGGCCTGCGACAGGCCGGCGAGATGGTGCTGTTGTCGATCCGCGACTACGGCGTCGGCCTTCCGGAGGGTGCTTCGCCGACCACCGGCGTGGGCCTGGCGGGCATGCGCCTGCGCCTAGAATTCGTGAACGGCCACATCTCGTTCACCAGCGCCCAGCCCGGCGTTCTGGTCGAGGCCCTGGCGCCGTTCCTACCGAAGACGTCTGACTAGCGCCTCGACGAGCAGGCATTCAGGTGTCGGGTTGTGGCGGAAGCGGCAGCGGAACACGCAGCCGGCCAGCCAGGTCATGCGCCGGATTCCTGGCCTATCGCCGCCCCTAGTGATCGACGCCCTGCGCGAGTTGGAGCCGGCGAGTGCGGTGTTAGATCGCCCTCACTCCCATTCGATCGTACCGGGCGGCTTGGACGTCACGTCGTAGACCACGCGGTTGACGCCGCGGACCTCGTTGATGATCCGGGTGGCGGTCTTGCCCAGGACGTCCCAGGGGAATTCGAAGAAGTCGGCGGTCATGCCGTCGGTCGAGGTCACCGCGCGCAGGGCCAGGACGTTCTCGTAGGTGCGGGCGTCGCCCATCACCCCGACCGTCTTGACGGGCAGGAGCACGGCGAAGGCCTGCCAGATCTTGTCGTAAAGGCCGGCGTTGCGGATTTCTTCGAGGTAAATGGCGTCGGCGTCCTGCAGAACCTTGACCTTCTCGGGCGTGATGTCGCCGGGGATGCGGATGGCCAGGCCCGGGCCGGGGAACGGGTGGCGGCCGACGAAGGCCGGGGCCAGGCCCAGCTCGACGCCCAGGGCGCGAACCTCGTCCTTGAACAGCTCGCGCAGCGGCTCGACCAGCTTCAGCTTCATGAAGTCGGGCAGGCCGCCGACATTGTGGTGGCTCTTGATCACGGCCGAGGGGCCGCCGCGCGCCGAGACGCTCTCGACCACGTCGGGATAGAGCGTGCCCTGGGCCAGGAAGTCGGCGCCGTCGATCTTGGCGGCCTCGCGGTCGAAGATGTCGATGAACTTGCCGCCGATGATCTTGCGCTTGGTCTCCGGATCGCTGACGTCGGCCAAGGCGCCCAGGAACTCGTCACCGGCGTCCACGTGGATCAGCGGGATGTTGTAGTGGTCGCGGAACAGGGTGACGACCTGGTCGGCCTCGTTCTTGCGCAGCAGGCCGGTGTCGACGAACACGCAGGTCAGCTGGGCGCCGATCGCCTCGTGGATCAGGACGGCGGCCACCGAGCTGTCGACGCCGCCCGACAGGCCGCAGATCACCTTGCCGGCGCCCACTTGGGTGCGGATCTTCTGGACCATCTCCTGGCGGAACGAGGCCATGGTCCAGTCGCCGGTCAGGCCGGCGATGTTGAACAGGAAGTTGCGGTAGATCTTCGAGCCGTTGACCGTGTGCACGACCTCGGGGTGGAACTGCACGCCGTAGATCTTGCGGGCGTCGTTGGCGATGGCGGCGAACGGGGCGCCGGTCGAGGTGGCGATCACCTCGAAGCCTTCGGGGATGGCGGTGACGCGGTCGCCGTGGCTCATCCAGACGGTTTCCAGCTCGCCGACGCCGGCCAGGCCGTCAAACAGGGGGCTCTGCTTGCCGATGGTCAGCTCGGCGCGACCGAACTCGCCGGCGTGGCCGCCCTCGACCTTGCCGCCCAGCACGTCGCACAGCAGTTGCTCGCCGTAGCAGACGCACAGCATGGGCACGCCCAGGTCGAACAGCTTGGTCCCGATGCGGGGGCTGTCGGCCTCCAGCACGCTGGCCGGACCGCCCGACAGGATGATGGCGCTGGGGGCGTAGGCGTCGACCATGGCCTCGGCCTTGTCGAACGGATGGATCTCGCAATAGACGCCGGCTTCACGCACCCGGCGCGCGATCAACTGGGTCACCTGGCTGCCGAAATCGACGATCAGAACGCGCTGGTGATGGGTTTCGGCGGTCATGGGCAGAGGCTCTCCAGCGTGTCGGTTCGTTTCGGTCTCCCTGTCGGGAGCAATCTTTATTCTGGCGAGCCCTTTTGTTCCGACCGCGAGGCGGTCGGGCGGGCTCTTACGGCGCGTAGGACCCGCGCTCGATCACGGCGGCGAAGAAGCCGTCGGTCCCGGCGCGTTGGGGGGTCAGACGCAGATAGCCTTCCGGCGTCAGATGCTGTTCGACGCCCGCCAGGGTGATCGGCTTGACCGAGAACCCCGGATGGCGCTCGACGAAAGCCGCCACGCGGTCCTCGTTCTCCTCGGCCAGCAGAGAGCAGGTGACATAGATCAGGCGACCGCCCGGCTTCACGAAGTCGGCGGCGTCGGCCAGCACCGCGTCTTGCTCGATCTGGCGCTTGGCCAACTGGTCGGGCGAGAGGCGCCACTTGGCGTCGGGGTGGCGGCGCCAGGTGCCAGAGCCGGTGCACGGGGCATCGACGAACACCAGGTCCAGCTTGCCTTCCAGTCCCTTCAGCGGTTCGCCTTCGATCGGCGAGCGGATCTGCAGGTTGCGGACCCCTGCCCTCTGGCTGCGACGGATCGTGTCGGCCAGACGGCGGGCGTCGCTGTCGTGGGCGTAGATCTGGCCGCTGTTGCCCATGGCGGCGGCCAGCGCGAGGGTCTTGCCCCCGCCCCCGGCGCAGAAGTCGAGCACCTGCTTGCCCTTGATCGGACCGGCCAGGGCGGAGGCGATCTGCGAGCCCAGGTCCTGGACCTCGAACCAGCCCTTGGAGAAGGCCGGTACGGCCTCGACCGAGGGCGTGCGGTCTGCGGCGCCCGGCGCGGGAATGCGGAAAGCGGTGTCGAGGACACCGGCGGGCTCGGCCCCGATCAGGGCCACGGCCTTGGCGCCGCGCTCGACGTCGGTCTTCAGCAGATTGATGCGCAGGTCGACCGGCGCGCGTTCGGCCAGGGCGGCCATCTCGGCCCCATGATCGGCGCCCAGGGCGCGGGCCAGATGCGGCTGCAGCCAGTCGGCGTAGTCGCCGGCCACCGGGGTCGGCGCATCGGTCAGCGGTCGGGGCGATGCGATGCGCTCCCGCTCCGCGTCGGTYAGGGCGCCGGGGCCGTGCTCCTCGCCGGTCGCTTCGGCGATGCGGTCGATCGACCACTTCCAATCCTGGGCCAGCACGCCGAGCACCACGCCGCGCGGGCTGTCGTCGCCCATCATCCAGCCCAGCGAGCGTTTGCGGCGCAGCGCGTCCAGCGCCAGGCCCGACACGAAGGCGCGGTCCTTGGAGCCCGCGTAGCGAGCGCTCTCGCCCCAGCGCTTCAGCGCCATCCGTACGGGGAAATGACGCGTCTCGATCTCGGTGAGAACCTCGATCGCCGCTGCTAGTCTGCCGCCGTCGCGCATTTTTGCTTTCAGATCACCAAGGCCGCCAGGATCAGGCCGATGCCGATCAGGGAGGCCAGCCAGACCAGCGACCGGATGACCGGCACGCCGAAGGCATAGAGAAAGATATAGAGGGCCCGCGCCCCGACATAGAGCACCGCGCCATGGGCCGAGAGCATGCCGAGCCGGCCGCCCAGATAGGCGACCAGAACGGCGGCGGCGAAGAGCGGGAAGGTCTCGCGGAAATTGGCGGAGGCGCGTTCGAGACGCCCCGCCATTCCCGTCAGCACCACCGGCGTATCGCGAGACCCGACGTTCCACTTCAGACCACGCTGCGGCTGGGCGGCCGCGGCCGCCCAGAGCAGGTGGACGAGACCGATGATCACGGCCGCGGCCAGAAGTTGAAGTTCCAGGGCCATCCGCACGGCGCTAGACCGCGCTCGGATAGTTCGGCGCTTCCCGGGTGATCATCACGTCGTGGACGTGGCTTTCACGCAGGCCGGCGCCGGTGATCCGCACGAAGCGGGCCCGTTTCTGCAGTTCCAGAATGTTCGGCGCGCCGACATAGCCCATGGCCGCCCGCAAACCGCCGACCAACTGGTGCAGCACCGGAGCGATCGGACCCTTGAAAGGCGTTTGCCCTTCAATGCCTTCCGGCACCAGCTTGAAGCTGTCGGTAATGTCCTTCTGGAAGTAGCGGTCGGCCGAGCCGGCCCCCATGGCGCCCACCGAGCCCATGCCGCGATAGCTCTTGTACGAGCGGCCCTGATACAGGAACACCTCGCCCGGCGCCTCTTCGGTGCCGGCGAACATCGAGCCCATCATGGCGGTGGAGGCCCCGGCCGCGATGGCCTTGGCCAGGTCGCCCGAGTACTTGATGCCGCCGTCGGCGATCACCGGAACGCCGCTTTCGCGGGCCGCGCGGACGGCTTCGGCGATGGCGGTCAGTTGCGGCACGCCCACGCCCGCGACGATGCGGGTGGTGCAGATGCTGCCCGGACCGATGCCGACCTTCACCGCGTCGGCGCCGGCGTCGATCAAGGCGCGGGCGGCGTCGTAGGTGGCGATGTTGCCGGCCACGATCTGCACGCGATTGGCTTCGCGCTTCAGGCGGCTGACCGCCTGGGCGACCTGGCTGGAGTGGCCGTGGGCGGTGTCGATGACGACGACGTCGACACCGGCCTCCACCAGGCCCATCGAGCGCTCGAAGCCGGCGTCGCCGACCGTCGAAGCGGCGCCGACCAGCAGCCGGCCCTTGTCGTCCTTGGCCGCCAGGGGGTGGGCCTGGGCCTTCTCGATGTCCTTGACCGTGATCAGGCCGACGGCGCGATAGGCGTCGTCGACGACGATCAGGCGTTCGATCTTGTGCTTGCGCAGCAGCTCGCGCGCCTCGCGGTGATCGATGCCTTCCGAGACCGTGATCAGGTTGTCGCGGGTCATTAGCGCCGACGCCGGAACCTTGTCGTCGCCCTCGAAGCGCATGTCGCGGTTGGTCAGGATGCCGACCAGCTTGCCGCTCCTGGCCTCGACCACGGGGAAGCCCGAGATCTTGCGGCGGGCCTTGATCTCGCGGATCTCGGCCAGGGTGGTTTCCGGATTGATGGTCAGCGGGTTGATGACCATGCCGCTTTCGTAGCGCTTCACTTCGCGCACGTGGTCGGCCTGTTCGTCCACCGTCATGTTGCGGTGCAGGATGCCCATGCCGCCGGCCTGGGCCATGGCGATGGCGAGGCGGCTTTCGGTGACCGTGTCCATGGCGGCGGACACGAGCGGGATGTTCAGACTGATTTCACGCGTGAACTTAGTCTCGGTCGTCACCTGGGTGGGCATGACGTCTGACGGACCGGGTTCGAGCAAAACGTCGTCGAAGGTGAGCCCTTCGCGAATCTCCATTGGAGTCTCCATTTTGCGAGCCGCGTATACCTACGCAGGCCGTCCGTGTCGACCCGCTTGGCGGCTTAAATGGGGATGGAAGGGCCGAACGACGAGTTCGGACCGAAGTCGCCTAGACAGGCGGGAGCTTTTCGCAGGACTTGGCGCGCGGCAGGTAACCGGCCTTCTCGAAAGCCCCGTTGCGCCACAGCAAGGCGTAAACGCCTTCGCGACCTAGGTCTTCCTGTGGTGCGCCGGAAACAATCAGCAGATCGCTGTCGAGCCGATAGTCTACTCCGGCGAGGCCATCACCGACATGCAGCGTCGCCACTACGTCCATTCCGGTGAGCCGGGTCACGCTTCCCGTACGCGCATCCACGACTGCCCACTCCACGCAGCTTGAGCCGCMTCCCCAGGTCACGACCGTCAAATGGCCGGCGAAGTTCGGACCGCGCGCCGCCCCTTTCGTCAACTGGGTGCGAAACAGCCTGGAGAAGGCGCTGTCGAGTTTAACCGGCGCCGGCCGACCCCGCCAAACGCCCGACGGGTGATCCTGGTATCGCAACAGAGGTGTCGCGGCCTTTGCCGTTATCACGCAATCCAAGTCTATGGCCTGAGGCGTGAAAAGCGCCAGGGTCGCGAGCAAACCGATCACGCCGCTACCGCCCCTTGAACCCCGTCGCCACCAGGAAGACCTCGGAGCTGTCGCTGCGGCTGGCCTTGGGCTTGAAGTGGACCACCTTGGTGAAGTGCTTCTTGAGCCGGGCGATCACCTCGGCCGTCTCCCCGCCCTGGAAGGCTTTCGCGACGAAGGCCCCGCCGGGCTTGAGCACCTCAATGGCGAACTCCGCGCCGATCTCGATCAGGCCGACGATCCGCAGGTGGTCCGTTTCGCGGTGGCCGACCGTGTTGGGGGCCATGTCCGACATCACCAGGTCCGGCGCGCCGCCCAGCAGGTCCAGCATCTTCGGCGGACAGCTCGGGTCGGTGAAGTCCATCTCCAGGATATGGGCGGGCGCCACCGGGTCGACGGGGAGCAGGTCGACGCCGACGATGTCGGTCACGCCGCGCTCGGTCGCCATCTGCAGCCAGCCGCCCGGCGCACAGCCCAGGTCAATGATCTTCGCGCCCTTCTTGAAGAACCGGTACTTGTCGTCGATCTCGCTGATCTTGAAGGCCGCGCGGCTGCGATAGCCCAAGGCGCGGGCCTTGGCCGAGAACGGGTCGTTGATCTGCCGCTCCAGCCAGGCCTGCTGCGAAGGCGTGCGGCCGAAGGCGGTCTTCAGGCGCGCCGGCTTGGTGCGGCCGCTCTCGTTGCCGCCGGCCGGCGGCTTGACCATGCGTTTGCGGGGAGGTTCGTCGTTCATGCGTTCACCGTTGCGGGCCGGGACGACCGACCAGAGCCGCCTCGCCGACGCCGGCGCGGCTTCTTCTGCTGATCGGACATCAGGGACATCAGAAGACCCTCTCTAAGCCCCCGATCGGCGACACGCACGCGAGAACACGGCCAAAGCTCTTGAACCGCCTGCAAGATCGCCGCTCCGGCCAGCACCAGATCGGCCCGATCGGCCCCGATGCAGGGCTCGAGAGCCCGCTCCTTGGCGGTCAGGGTCAGCAGCCGATCGGCCGCCGCCTCGCACTCGTGGCGCTGCATCCACAGGCCGTCGACGATGTTGCGGTCGTAGCGCGGCAGTCCGAGATGCAGGCCGGCCAGGCTGGTGATCGCGCCGGAGGTGCCGACCATGTGGGCCCGATCGTCCTCGAACAGGCGGCGCATCGACTCCGCGTGCGGAAAGGCCTCGATCCGCGCCTTGACCGCATCGACCATCGCCCGGAACCAGCCCTCCTCCACCCGCTCGCCTTCGGGAAAGCGCTCGGCCAGGGTGACCACGCCGATCGGGATCGACAGCCAGGCCTTGATCGGCAGCTTCCAGGTCGCGAACTGCCGGGGCTTGCTGTCCAGGCCGCCGGCCTTCAGGTCCACCCAGGACAGCTCGGTCGAGCCGCCGCCGACATCGACCACCAGGGCCGCCTCGGCCTCGCGATCGAACAGGCTCATGCAGCCGGCCACCGACAGCTGCGCCTCTTCCTTGGGCGTGATGATCTGCAGCCGCAGGCCGGTCTCCTCGGCGACGCGGCGGACGAAGTCGGGACCATTGGCCGCGCCCCGGCAGGCCTGGGTGGCCACGGCCTTGACGCGCACCACCTTGCGGCGGCGGATCTTCTCGGCGCAGACCTTCAGGGCCGCCATCGAGCGGTCCATGGCCTCGTCCGAGAGCTGGCCCGTCTGGGACAGTCCCTCGCCCAGCCGCACGATCCGGGAATAGGCCTCGACCACGCGAAAGCCGCGCGGTGAAGGAGTCGCCACCAGCAGGCGGCAGTTGTTCGTACCCAGGTCGAGCGCCGCATAGCACGACTGCTCGCCTGACGGCCGGCGCCGGCCAGAGCCCGAAGGCTGCGGCGCGCCGGGCGCGCTCGGCGCCTCCGACATGGTCTTTCCACCTTGTCTCGCAGGCGATTCATGCCGAACCGCCTCACTTCGAGAGCGAGCATAGCGGCCAGATTCCCGCGCTGAAAGGCCTCGCCTTGTTATCCGGTCACGGAACTCTACGTTCAGCTTCTAGTCAGAAGACTCGATGTAGATTGCCGGGCATGAATTCGAGACTCGCCAAATTCGCGATCGGCCAAGTGGTCAAGCACCGCATCTTCCCCTTCCGGGGCGTGGTGTTCGACGTCGATCCCGTGTTCGCCAACACCGAGGAATGGTGGAACTCCATCCCCGAGGACATCCGGCCGACCAAGGACCAGCCGTTCTACCACCTTCTCGCCGAGAACGACGACAACACCTATGTCGCCTATGTTTCCGAGCAGAACCTGCTGGCCGACGAGACCGGCGAGCCCGTGGGTCACCCGCAAACGGCGGTGATCTTCGAGAGCTTCGATCATGGCGCCTACAGACTGCGGCCGCGGATCTCGCACTAAACCGCGCGACGCTTCCGGCGACGCCCGCGCGTCAAGCTGCTGTAGATAGCG
>NZ_JBFTZS010000066.1:0-13701 GCF_056406675.1 Caulobacter sp. P1_B12_2
CCTATACCCCGCCGCATGTTTGAAGGCCTCTCCCCCCTCGCCCGCGACGCTCGATCCTGGCCGTTCGAGCAGGCGCGCGCCCTGCTCGCCCGCATCCTGCGTCTGCGCCTGTCCGACGCCGAGCGCGACCTCGCCGCCACGCTGATCCACGCCGGCAAGGCCGACGAGGCCGTGAAGACCTTCCCGGCCCTGGCCAAACCGGTGATCCTGGAGACCGGCTACGGCCCGTCGGGCCTGCCGCACCTGGGCACCTTCGGCGAGGTGGCGCGCACGACCATGGTGCGGTCAGCCTTCCGCGCCCTGACCGACGACGCCATCCCCACGCGGCTGATCGCCTTCAGCGACGACATGGACGGCCTGCGCAAGGTTCCCGACAACATCGAGAACAAGCAGCCGCTGATCGAGGACCTGGGCAAGCCCCTGACCGTGGTCCGCGACCCGTTCGGCACCCATGACAGCTTCGGCGCCCACAACAACGCCCGCCTGCGCGCCTTCCTGGACGGCTTCGGCTTCGAGTACGAGTTCGTGTCCTCGACCGAGTGCTACAAGGGCGGGCTGTTCGACGAGACCCTGCTGACGGCCCTGGCCCGTTTCGACGCCATCCAGAAGGTCATGCTGCCGACCCTGGGCGAAGAGCGCCGCGCCTCGTATTCGCCGTTCCTGCCGATCAGCCCGTCGACGGGCAAGGTGCTGCAGGTCCCCACGCTCGAACGCAACGTCGAGAAGGGCACCATCGTCTTCGAGGACGAGGACGGCTCGAAGGTCGAGGTCCCGGTGACCGGCGGCCACGTGAAGATGCAGTGGAAGCCCGACTGGGCTATGCGCTGGACGGCCCTGGGCGTCGATTACGAGATGAGCGGCAAGGACCTGATCGACTCGGTCAAGGCCTCCAACCAGATCTGCAAGGCGCTGGGCGGCGTGCCGCCGGAGGGCTTCAACTACGAGCTCTTCCTCGACGAGAACTCGCAGAAGATCTCCAAGTCCAAGGGCAACGGCCTGTCGATGGAGGACTGGCTGCGCTACGGCGCGCCGGAGAGCCTGTCGTACTACATGTTCCAGAGCCCCAAGTCGGCCAAGAAGCTGTATTTCGACGTCATCCCCAAGGCGACCGACGAGTACCTGCAGCAGCTGGACGCCTACCAGAAGCAGGAGCCGGCCAAGCAGCTGGACAACCCGGTCTGGCACGTCCACGCCAGCCGCCCGCCGCAGTACGGCTCGCCGGTGTCGTTCAGCCTGATGCTGAACCTGGTCTCGGCCGCCAACGCCTCGGACAAGGCGATCCTGTGGGGCTTCCTGTCGCGCTACATCCCGGGCGCCACGCCCGAGAACCAGCCGCTGCTGGACCGCCTGGCCGGCTACGCGATCAACTACTACGACGACTTCGTGAAGCCGACGAAGGCCTTCCGCGCGCCGGACGACAAGGAACGCGCCGCGATCCTCGACCTGCTGGGCCGCCTCAAGGCCCTGCCGGCCGACTGCCAGGACGCCGAGCTGATCCAGAACGAGGTGTTCGCGGTCGGCAAGGACCACGCCTTCGATCCGCTGCGGGGATGGTTCCAGGCGCTGTACGAAGTGCTGCTGGGCCAGAGCCAAGGCCCCCGCTTCGGCTCGTTCGCGGCGATCTTCGGCCTGGACCGGACGACGGCCCTGATCGCGGAGAAGCTGGGCGTCTGACGGCTCGTCCTACGGGCGAGCCAGATAGAGACGCCCAGCCTAGCGGCCGACAACCGCAAGGCCCGCGAACAACTGGGCTGGACGCCGCGCCACGACCTGGATGCGATCATCGAACACGCCTGGGCCTGGCACGCCAACGGGACCCAGAGCCTGAAGCGTTGACCAAGGCCTGCGACACCATGACCTGAAAGATGAACGGCAGCTAAATTGTCGGTTAAGGGTATGTCCGCAATTTGGAGTCTAGTCTGGTTTCATCAAAACCAAGGTTAGTCTCATGGCTTGCTTCACTCTTCGCCCTTCGGACCGTTCGGAATTCGACTCGTTGCTCGGCGAACTGGCGTCCCAGTTCCCCTCCGCTCATGTCGAGGCCGCCCACAACGACAACTGGGCGTCCTATCGCGTCGACATCTCGTGCGACGCCCCGTGGGAAGGCGATCTGACCGCCTGGCTCCAGGCCAAGCACGCCGACTGCCCGCGCACCTGATCCAGAACGGCCGGCCTTACTGGCTGGCCCACAGGATCCGGGCGATCCACACCACCTCGGCCAGATCCAGCGTCCGGTCCTGGCCGTCGCGGTTCAGGCAAGCCAGTTCCACGCTGCGGGCCGTGACCCGCGCCAGCTCCTTGATCAGCAGTTCGCCGCCCGTGGTCCTGACCACCACCCGGTCGCCCCTGCGCGGTTCGACCGACGGCGAGACCAGCAGGCGGTCGCCGTCGCGGAAGACCGGGGCCAGGGCGTCGCCGGTGATCTCCAGGGCGTAGACGCCCTCGTCGCCCAATCCCGGAAAATCGGCCGCGTCCCACCCGTCGCCGTTCGGCGCGCCGGTCTCGTCGAACATGCCCTCCGCGCCCGCCTGGGCGAAACCGATCAGCGGAACCGCGCGCGGACTGGGCCGGGGCGCCCGCTCGGTCAGGGCCGCGAATTCGGAAAAGCCGACCCCCGTCGCTTCCAGCACCTTGGCCAGGCTCTCGGTCGACGGCCAGCGGGGGCGGGCGTCGCCGTCGCCGCGCTTGGAGCGGTTGAAGGCGGTGGGATCCAGGCCGGCCATCTTCGCCATGGCCGACGGGCTCATGTCGAAACGCTCGGCCAGGGCGTCGATCGCGGTCCAGATTTCAGTATGCGACAGAGACGACATGGCTGGCTCATTCTCGCCGTGGTCCCTGAAAATATGCCTAGCGCCTAGGAAAGTAAACCTAGGGCTCTACAGCCAAGTTGACGTTTACGTAAGCGTTGACGTCGGAATGTCGCGGGCATAGGGTGATCGACGATAACCAACCGGCCCGTCCGCAGAAGTCGGGCCTGCCCAGGGAGGGTTCGAATGTTGGCCGACCTGCGACGTCCAGAGCGCACCTTTACAATCCGCCAGCTGTGCAACGAGTTCAAAGCCACGCCCCGCGCGTTGCGCTTCTACGAGGACAAGGGCCTGCTGACCCCGGCCCGCGAGGGTCTCAACCGCGTCTATTCCCACAAGGACCGCGTCCGCCTGCAGCTGATCTTGCGCGGCAAGCGCGTGGGCCTGTCGCTGTCGGAAATCCGCGAACTGCTCGACCTCTACGACGAGAACGACGACGGCGCGGCCCAGATGGCCCGCTCGTTGAAGAAGTTCCGCGAGCGCGCCAACGCGCTGGAGCAGCAGCGCGAGGACATCGACGGCGCCCTGATCGAACTGCGCGAAGCCTGCGCCCGCCTGGAGCGGCGCCTGGCCGAGATCCGCCCCGACCTGCTGCCCCGCGCCGCCGACTACGACCAGGTGCTGCGCGCCCGGCTCGACGGTCACGGCGACGCGGCCTTGGGCAAGTAGACCCGATCCCGCGCATTTCCTCCAAGACCGGAGGCGCGCGCGGGGCCACCTCTCTCCTCCCCCGATCCGCCGATCTGACTGACCAGGACTGTTTCATGACCTACCAGCCGCCCGTTCGCGAACACGCCTTCCTCCTGCGCGACGTGCTCAACATCGATCAGCACGGCGATCTGCCGGGCTTCGCCGACGCGTCCTTCGAGACCGTCGAGCAGATCCTCGAGGCCGCCGCCCAGTTCACCGGCGAGGTCCTGGCCCCGCTGAATTCAATCGGCGACAAGCAGGGCTGCGTCTGGAGCAAGGACTTCACGGTCAAGACGCCGGACGGCTTCAAGGAAGCCTACAAGCAGCTGTGCGAAGGCGGCTGGACCGGCCTGGGCTCGGACCCGACCTATGGCGGCCAGGGCCTGCCTCACGTCGTCAACCTGGCCTTCAGCGAGATGTCGAGCTCGGCCAACATGGCCTTCTCGATGTATCCGGGCCTGGCCCACGGCGCCTATTCGGCCATTCACACCGGCGGCAGCGACGCTCAGAAGGACCTCTATCTGCCCAAGATGATCTCGGGCGAATGGACCGGGACCATGAACCTGACCGAGCCGCATTGCGGCACGGACCTGGGCCTTCTGCGCACCAAGGCGGTTCCGGAGGCCGACGGCAGCTATCGCATCACCGGCCAGAAGATCTGGATCTCGGCCGGCGAGCACGACATGGCCGACAACATCGTCCATCTGGTGCTGGCCCGCATCGAGGGCGCCCCGGCCGGCGTGAAGGGCATCAGCCTGTTCATCGTGCCGAAGTTCCTGCCCAAGGAAGACGGCTCGGTCGGGACGCGCAACGAGGGCGTCAAGTGCGTCGGCCTCGAAGAGAAGATGGGCATCCACGGCAACGCCACCTGCGTGATGCAGTACGAGGACGCCAAGGGCTGGCTGATCGGTGAAGAGAACAGCGGCCTGAAGCTGATGTTCGTGATGATGAACGAGGCCCGCCTGGGCGTGGGCCTGCAGGGCGTCGCCCAGGCCGAGGCCGCCTACCAGGCCGCCGCCGCCTTCGCCAAGGACCGCCTGCAAGGCCGCTCGCTGACCGGCCCGAAGAACCCGGAAGGTCCCGCCGACCCGATCATCGTCCACCCGGACGTGCGTCGCATGCTGCTGGAGAGCAAGGCCCTGATCGAAGGCGGCCGCGCCTTCCTGTTCTGGACCGCCCTGCACGGCGACCTGGCCCATCACCATCCGGACGAGGCCACCCGCGCCAAGGCCGAGGACTATATGGGCCTGATGACGCCGGTGCTGAAAGGCTACCTGACCGACAAGGGCTTCAAGATCTGCTCGGACGCCATGCAGGTGCACGGCGGCAGCGGCTTCACCGAGCACTTCCCGGCCAGCCAGTACCTGCGCGACGTCCGCATCGCCCTGATCTACGAAGGCACAAACGGCATCCAGGCCCTCGACCTGGTCGGCCGCAAGCTGGCCTCCAAGGGCGGCCGCGCGGTGATGACCTTCTTCCAGGAGGTCGACCAGTTCATCGGCGAGAACGACAGCGACGCCGAGCTGAAGCCGTTCGTCGACGCGCTGGCCGGGGTGAAGGCCCAATTGCAGGACGGCACGATGTGGCTGATGCAGAACGGCCTGCAGAACCCCGACAACGCCGGTGCGGCCTCGACCGACTACATGCACCTGTTTGGCCTGACCGGCCTGGCCTACATGTGGTGCCTGATGGTCAAGGCGGCCAACGCCAAGATCGCGGCCGGCTCGTCCGACCCGTTCTTCACCACCAAGATCGTCACGGCGAAATATTTCATCGAGCGCGTCTTGCCTGACGCAGGGGCGCATCTGGCCAAGCTGAAGACCGGCTCGGCGACCCTGATGGCCCTGCCCGCGGAGGCCTTCTGATCATGGGCGTGCTCAACGTCGAAAAGCCGGCCTTCATGGCCGAAGAGGACATCGCGATCTTCGAGGACGCGGTCGGCAAGTTCTTCGACGAGCACGCCCCCGAGGCCGTGGTGGCGACGTGGCGCAAGAACCACGTCGTCGACCGCGAGATGTGGAACAAGGCGGGCCGGGCCGGTTTGCTCGGCCTGACCGTTCCCGAGGAATACGGCGGCGCCGGCGGCGACTATCGCCACGAGGCCGTGCTGATGGAGCAGCTGGGCCTGAAGGGCGTCGACGGCTTCGGCATCAGCCTGCACAACGCCATCGTCGCCCCGTACATCTTCCACTACGGCACGCATGAGCAGAAGCAGCGCTGGCTGCCGCGCCTGTGCACCGGCGAGCTGGTCGGCGCCATCGCCATGACCGAGCCGGGCGCGGGCTCGGACCTGCAGGGGATAAAATCGTCTGCCAAGCTGGTGGGCGAGCAGTACGTGATCAACGGGTCCAAGACCTTCATCACCAACGGTCAGACCGCCAATCTGATCATCGTCGTGGTCAAGACCGACCCGACCGCCGGGGCGCGCGGCACCAGCCTGATCGTCGTCGAGACCGACGGGGCGGAAGGCTTCGAGCGCGGCCGCAACCTCGACAAGCTGGGCCACGAGGCTCAGGACACCTCCGAGCTGTTCTTCAACGACGTCAAGGTTCCGACCGAGAACCTGCTGGGTTCGGACGCGGGCCAGGGCTTCTTCCAGCTGATGGGCCAGCTGCCGCAGGAGCGGCTGAACATCGCCGTCCAGGGCATGGCCACCATCGAGCGGGCGCTGGAACTGACCATCGCCTACGTCAAGGACCGCAAGGCCTTCGGCAAGGCGATCATCGACTTCCAGAACACCCAGTTCGAGCTGGCCGAGTGCAAGACCGAGGCGACCGTCGCCAAGGTGTTCGTCAATCACTGCATCGAGCAGCACCTGGCCGGCAAGCTGGACGCCGCCACCGCCTCGATGGCCAAGTACTGGGTCAGCGACCTGGAGAACAAGATCGTCGACCGCTGCCTGCAGCTGTTCGGCGGCTACGGCTTCATGAACGAATATCCGATCGCCCGGATGTATCGCGACAGCCGCGTGCAGCGCATCTATGGCGGCACCAACGAGATCATGAAGCTGCTGATCGCGAGGACGCTCTAGCATGATCGTCGAAGCCGCCGTCATCCTGTGCCTGACCAACGCGACCGACATGGCCGTGTCCGGACGGGTGCGCGACGGCCGCTCCAAGGTCACCTCGGCCAAGCTCGAGGGAACCAGCCTCACCTATCGCGAACCCCTGGCCGAGACGCCCTTCCCGGCGGTGAACGCCGGCCAGACGGGCTGCGCCAATGTCGACGGCGTGGCCTTGGCCAAGCCGCAGCTGGTGGTTCGCGGCGGGCGCTCGGTCGGCGGCGGCGAGCATCGCGGCGACACGATCTGCCGTCCGACGCAGCCCCTGCAGGCCGGCCAGCGCCTGACCTTCGTCTATCGCAAGAGCTTCCTGGGACCGCTGACCTGCAAGGAGATCCGCTGATGCCGTTGATCGTCGCGCCGCCGCCTCAGCCGCCCGCCCAGCACGCCGCCGCGCCCGCCGCCTCCGACAGCCGCTCGGCCGTGGTCTGCGTGCGCGCCGCCGGTCCGCGCCCGCTGTTCTTCACCGGCAAGCTGACGCCCAAGAAGGCCGGCTCCAAGCCGCCGGGTGATTTCGAACTGCCGCTGAAGGCCAATGTCGACCAGTGCAACAACCTGCTGCGCTCGAAGGTGGCCGACTGGACCCTGTCGGTGACCACGCCGGGCTTCACGGCCTGCTACCTGCCCACGCCGGAGTTCGGCTACCGCGTCACCTACAGCGCCAAGGCCACGGCCCGGGGCCTGGCCTGCGCGCCGATCGCCAAATCACCGATCGGGACGTGGAAATAGTGAGCCCGGCCCTAAGCCTCGTTGACGCTGTTGGCCTTGATCTGGGCCGCGCCGCGCGCGTCCAGGTCCTGGCGCGTGGCCTCCAGGCTGAGCGGGCCCAGCAGGGTGGCGTTCACGGCGTCCATGCCGGGCGCGGCGACGCCGGGCTTGCGGGCGATCAAATAGCGCAGGCTCAGCCGCTCGTTGTCGGCGGCGTCGGGCTGGGTGCCGTGCAGGGTGCAGGCGTGCCACATGGCGGCGTAGCCGGTCTTGCCGGTCAGCAGGTGCTGGCGGGTCTGGACCTCGTGGCCGCGCCCGTCGCGGTACAGCCAACCGCTCTCCCCTTCGCTTGGGGCGTTCTTGGTCAGGTCGTGTGGGAACAGCGTCCCGCCCAGCTTGTGGCTGTCCTCCAGCAGGAACAGCGGGGCGTCGTGCGTCCCGACGTCGTGCAGGTAGATGTACAGGGTGATGAAGTCGGCTTCCCGGTCCTTGTAGTCGATCAGGTCCTGGTGGAAGTCGATGCCGTAGAAATAGGTGATGTCCCGGAACGGGGCCTTCACATAGGCGCCCAGATTGTTGACCGGATTGCCAGCGATGCGGGCCTTCAGCCAGTCGGGCACGACGCTGGCCGGCACGCCGCAGATCAGCTTCTTGAGCAGGATCTCGTAGCCGTCGCCCAGCAGGGCGCCCAGGGCCGCGACGATGGCCGGATCCTTCTCGACGAAGGCCAGCTCGTCCTCGAAACGCTCCAGCAGGTTCCTGCCGGGCGCGGGGTTCACCCCTATATATTGCGGGTCGGCGTCGAACTCGGCTTCCGACAGGAAGAGGTCCGCATCGAAGGTGCGCAACGCACGGATCCTGGCCAGCAGCGCGCTCGCCGCCGCCGGGTCCACGCCGCCGCCGAACACATGATAGCCGCGCGCGATGAAGTCGCTCACCACCGGGTGGGCCACCTTCGTCGAGGGCTCGGCTGCCGTCATCGTCCTGATCTCCAAATCACCGGAATCAGACGCCTTTTTGGTTAACGAACCATCCAAGCCTACGCAGGAAGGAGCCATCAAATGGCCGACGCTTACATCTTTGACGCCGTGCGCACGCCGCGCGGCAAGGGCAAGAAGGACGGGTCTCTGCACGAGATCACCGCCCTGTCCCTGGCCACCCAGGTCCTGGAAAGCCTGCGCGACCGCAACGGCCTGGACACCTCGTATGTCGACGACGTCGTCCTGGGCTGCGTCGCCCCGGTCGGTGAACAAGGCAGCGACATCGCCCGCACCGCCGTGCTGACCGCCGACTACGCCGAAAGCGTCGCCGGCGTGCAGATCAACCGCTTCTGCGCCTCGGGCCTGGAAGCCGTGAACATGGCCGCGGCCAAGGTCGCATCTGGAGAAGCAAGCCTCGCCATCGGCGGCGGCGTCGAGAGCATGAGCCGCGTGCCCATGGGCAGCGACGGCGGCGCCTGGCCCACCGACCCGTCCTCGGCCTTCAAGACCTATTTCGCCCCGCAAGGCGTCTCGGCCGACCTGATCGCCTCGCTGTACGGCTTCAGCCGCGACGACGTCGACGCCTACGCCGTCGAGAGCCAGCGCCGCGCCGCCGCTTCGTGGGCCGACGGCCGCTTCAAGAAGTCGGTGATCGGCGTGAAGGACCAGCTGGGCCTGACGATCCTCGACCACGACGAAACGGTGCGTGGAAACACCACCATGCAGACCCTGGCCTCGCTGAACCCTTCGTTCCAGGGCATGGGCGACATGGCGTTCGACGCCGTGGTCACCCAGCGCTATCCGCAGGTGGAAAAGGTCAATCACGTTCACCACGCCGGCAACAGCTCGGGCATCGTCGACGGCGCCGCCGGCGTGCTGATCGGCACCAAGGAAATGGGCGAGGCCCTCGGCCTGAAAGCCCGCGCCCGCATCAAGGGCGCGGCCTCGATCGGTTCGGAGCCCTCGATCATGCTGACCGGCCCGTCGCTGGTCACCGAGAAGCTGCTCAAGAAGCTGAAGATGGAGGTCAAGGACATCGACCTCTATGAGCTGAACGAAGCCTTCGCCGCCGTGGTCCTGCGCATGATGCAGGCCCTGAACATCCCGCACGACAAGATGAACGTGAACGGCGGCGCCATCGCCATGGGCCACCCGCTGGGCGCCACGGGCGCGATGATCCTGGGCACGATGCTCGACGAGCTGGAGCGCTCGGACAAGGAAACCGCCCTGATCACCCTGTGCGTCGGCGCCGGCATGGGCACCGCCACCGTCATCGAACGCGTCTAAGATCTAGGATCAACATCATGGAAAACTTCAAGATCGAGGTCGACGGCGACGGGATCGCCCTGGTCACCTTCGACGTGCCCGGCCGCTCGATGAACACCCTGACCGCCTCGGTGATCCGGGAAGTCGGCGAGGTGGTGGAAACCATCAAATCCGACGCCGCCATCAAGGGCGCCGTCATCACCTCGGGCAAGACCACCGGCTTCTGCGCCGGCGCCGACCTGGGCGAACTGGGCGGATCCGGCGGCCTGGGCGGCGCGGGTTCGGGCGAAGAGGGCCTGAAGGCCGCCTTCGAGGCCGGCTTCGCGCTGAACAAGGCGTTCCGCGCCCTGGAAACCTGCGGCAAGCCGGTGGCCGCGGCCATCAACGGCCTGGCCATGGGCGGCGGGCTGGAGATCACCCTGGCCTGTCACTACCGCGTGGTGGGCGACAATCCGAAGATCCAGCTGGCCCTGCCGGAAGCCAAGGTCGGCCTGCTGCCGGGCGCCGGCGGCACCCAGCGCCTGCCGCGCCTGATGGGCGTGATGGCGGCCGCGCCGTACCTGCTGGAAGGCAAGTCGATGAAGCCGGCCGAGGCCCTGGCCAACAAGGTCGTGCATGAAGTCGTGCCGGCCGGGACCGAGGTCGAGGCCGCCAAGACCTGGATCAAGACCAAGGGCGACCCCGTCGCCCCGTGGGACAAGAAGGAGTTCAAGCTCCCGGGCGGCGGTCCCTACACCCCGACCGGCAGCCAGGTCTTCATCATGGGCAACGCCATGCTGCGCAAGCAGACCTACGGCAACTACCCGGCCCAGCTGAACATCATGAAGGCGGTCTATGAGGGCACCCAGGTGCCCTTCGACGCCGCCCTGCGGATCGAGACCCGCTACTTCCTCAAGACGATGATGTCGCCCCAGGCCAAGGGCATGATCCGCACCCTGTTTCTGTCTCTGCAAGAGCTGGGCAAGGGCTCGGGCCGTCCGGCCGGCGTGCCGCACTACGACGTCAAGAAGGTCGCCGTTCTGGGCGCCGGCATGATGGGCGCGGGCATCGCCTATGTCCAAGCCATGGCCGGCATCGAGACCGTGCTGATCGACCAGAGCCAGGAAGCCGCCGACAAGGGCAAGGGCTATGCCGAGGGCCTGGTCAACAAGGCCGTCTCGCGCGGCAAGATGACCAAGGAAAAGGGCGAGGCCATCCTGGCCCTGATCCACCCGACGTCGGACTACGCCCACGTCAAGGGTTCGGACCTGGTGGTCGAAGCCGTGTTCGAGAACCGCGACGTCAAGGCGTCGGTCACCAAGCTGGCGGAAGCCCAGCTGGCCGACACCGCGATCTTCGGCTCCAACACCTCGACCCTGCCGATCACCGGCCTGGCCAAGGCTTCGGTGCGTCCCGCCTCGTTCATCGGCATCCACTTCTTCTCGCCGGTCGACAAGATGGGCCTGGTCGAGCTGATCATGGGTGACGAGACCTCGCAGGAGGCCCTGGCCAAGTCGATCGACTACGTCCTGAAGATCAAGAAGACCCCGATCGTGGTCAACGACAGCCGCGGCTTCTACACGTCGCGTTGCTTCGGCACCTTCGTGCAGGAAGGCATGGAGCTGCTGGCCGACGGCTACGCCCCGGCCATCATCGACAATGTGGGCCGGGCCACCGGCATGCCGCGCGGTCCGCTGGAGATGCACGACGACGTCGCGCTGGACCTCTCCTACAAGATCGCCCAGCAGACCAAGAAGGACCTCGGCGACAAGTACGAGGAGCGCCCCTTCACCACGATCATCGAGAAGATGGTCGAGGGCGAGGGCCGCTACGGCCGCAAGAACGGCAAGGGCTTCTACGACTATCCGGAGAACGGTCCCAAGGTGCTGTGGAAGGGTCTGTCCGACCTGGCGCCGGTCAAGATCGCCGAGGTCGACAAGGCCGGCATCGAGGAGATCCGCACCCGGCTCCTCTACCGCCAGGCCGTGGAGGCCGCGCGCTGCTTCGAGGAAGGCGTGATCACCGACCCGCGTGAAGCCGACGTCGGCGCCATCCTGGGCTGGGGCTTCGCGCCCTGGACCGGCGGCCCGGTCAGCCTGATCGACGGCGTGGGCGTGGCCAAGTTCGTCGAGGCCTGCGACGCCCTGGCCCAGAAGTACGGCGCGCGCTTCGCGCCGCCGCAGCTGCTGCGCGACATGGCCGCCAAGGGCGAGACCTTCTACAGCCGCTTCGGCGTCAAGGAGAAGGCCGCCGCCTAACGGTAGCCCCTACGACCACGGAAGGGCCCGGCGGCGACGCCGGGCCCTTTTTTCGTCGAACGACACCTTTTCGCGTTAACGGGGTGCGACAGTGCGCCGCGTAAGCTTTGCTGTAAGGAAGATGCGTTAGAGCCTATAGTCGTCAAGCCGTTGAGGGGCTGGGAACGGATCACGAGAAGATCACCGCTCACGGCCGGAAAGCCTGAATTTCGCCGCTCCGCTTGAAGGCAAGAGACGCGGCTTCACCTGCACAGATTGAACGGGACCGACCACGCGGCGCGCGTGGGACGCTCGACGACGCGCGATCGCGATGGAGACGTTTTGACTTCGACTGAGATCTCGGAACGGGCGCGGGGAAGGGCCTTTGGAGCCACCATCGTCGAATCGGTTCGACGCGCGACAGCGCGGGCCGACAAGCGCTCGCAACGCATCGCCATCCTGATCCACGACCTGCGCGGCGGCGGCGCCGAACGCGTGGCGATCAACCTCGCCAAAGGCATGATCGAGGCCGGACGCCAAGTCGACCTCGTGCTGGTCAAGGCACAAGGCGTCTATTTGGACCAGATTCCGGCTGGCGTGCGGGTGGTCAATCTGGACAAGTCCAACGTCTTCAAGGCCGTTCCCGCGCTAGTGTCCTATCTGCGTCGCGAACGGCCGCGCGCCCTGCTCTCCAGCCTGACTCACGTCAACATCGCCGCCCTGGTTGCCAAGGCCATCGCCGGCGGCGGCACCCGCGTGGCCGTCACCGAACACAACCAGATCAGTATCAAAGCCGCTGCGCCCATGCGCCTGCGCGGCTGGCTGGTCTATCGCGCCGTGCCCCACCTCTACGGCCTTGCCGACGACGTCGTGGCGGTCTCGCAAGGCGCCGCCGACGACGTAGCACGGTTCGCCCGCCTGGGGGCCCGCTCGGTCAAGTGCATATACAATCCGGTATATGACGAGCTGCTAATGCAGGCCTCGCGTGAGCCGGTCGATCATCCGTGGCTGCAGGGCGATGGGACGCCGGTGCTGCTGGCCGCCGGACGGCTCCATCCGCAGAAGGGCTTCGACATCCTGCTGCGAGCCTTCGCGACCGTGCGTCGCACGACCCCCTGCAAACTGATCATCATGGGTGAGGGCGAAGAGCGCGAGAGGCTGGAAAACCTGGCCCGCGAACTCCAGATCGATCAACACGTCTCCCTGACCGGCTTCGTGCGCAACCCCTATGCGATGATGGCGCGTACGACAGCCTTTGTCGTCAGCTCACGTTGGGAAGGCTTTTCGGTGGTGCTGTTGGAAGCCTTGGCTTGCGGCGCGCCCGTGATCTCGACCGACTGCGCCAGCGGACCCAGCGAAATCCTAGACAAGGGTCGCTACGGGATCCTGGTCCCCGTAGAGGACGTGCAGGCGCTGGCCGACGGCATCATCGACACCCTCAAGCGTCAGCCCGGAACCGGCGTCGAGCGCGCCCGAAGCTTCAGCACCGAGGCGGCGGCGCGGGCCTATCTGGACGTACTGGAWAGGGCCTGACTCATGCAGTCTTCGACGCGAGCCGGCGCGCCTTGCGTATGTTGTTGATCCACCGACGCGCCGGCTGCTCGACTAGATAGAAGCTGGCCAGGCCGAAGACGATGGCGGCGGCCAGCAACGCCAATGTCGGGAACTGGCCTCGCAGCTTGTAGAACGGCTGTTGCCACAGATAGAGCGAGAACGACCACAGGCCGATCCGCACCAGCACCGGGTGCTCCAGCACCGAGCGCACCCAGCGCGGCGCCCATTCCAAAGTGGCTACCGAAACCGCCAAACACACCGCGCCCAGGCTGTACTTGATCACGTCCGGCACGGGGGTGGTGCTCAGGGCCAGCCCCAGCGCACCGGCTACCAACGGCAGCCAACCCGGGACCGACCTGTGGCGCAGATGCAGATAGACCGCCGCACCGGCCAGGATCGAGGCCATCCGCACGTCAGTG
>NZ_JBFTZS010000067.1:0-16009 GCF_056406675.1 Caulobacter sp. P1_B12_2
GCGTTATGCTCCCGGACCGTCGGGTCCAGAGCTGGGAGCGTCATGGACAAGCTGTTCGCCAAATTCGCCAACGCCACGGCGAAGATCACCGGCAGTCCGCCGGCCTTCATCGTCTGCGTTCTGATGGTGCTGCTCTGGGCGGCCAGCGGGCCGATCTTCAAGTTTTCCGAGACCTGGCAACTGGTGATCAACACCGGCACCACAATCATCACCTTCCTGATGGTGTTCCTGATCCAGAACACCCAGAACCGCGACGGCGAGGCGGTTCAGACCAAGCTGGACGAGCTGATCCTGACCTCGGCCGCCGAGAACGACTTCATGGGCATCGAGAAGCTGACGGAGAAGGAGCTGGCGGCGATGCACGCCCGCTGCACCGAGCACGCCCAGATCGCCCAGGATCGGCTGGAAAAGATCTCGGCCGAACGCGAGGCCCGCAAGAGCGCCAAGGCGTCGCCGAAGGCCAAGCGCGCCCCGGCCAAGCGCCCGCCCGCCAAGAACGCGCCGGCGCGGCGGGTGAAGACGTAACGCTTCAATATCCGCCATCCCGGCATTCGCCGGGATGGCGGATATAGGAATTGCCTACTTCTTCTCCAGCAGCAGCGTTCCCTGCTTCTTGACCTGACCCGTGATCTTGCCGGCGATCACGCCCAGCAGGCCGGGCAGGACGATGTCCATCCGCACCGAGTCCTCGAACACCGTCAGTACGCCGGAAATCGTCTGGCCCATGGCCTGGGCCGAGAAGGTCAGGGCGTCGCCGGCCCACGTCTTCTGGACGTCCTTGACCATGCCGCCGGTCTGGCTGAGCAGCTGGCCGAACCCTTCCTCGATGCGGCGGTGCGCCTCGGCGGTCCCGAGGGCGTGGGGAATGGTGATGGTGACCGGCTTGCTCATGCGTGTGGCGCTCCTGCTCTCGGGGTCTAAACGCCCGTCGGCGACATATGGGGGCGAAGCGGCCATATCATACGTCCGAGGCTGACGTATCGGTCGGCGAAGGTCTGGACATCCAAGGAGGACGCCATGACCGACATCGCCATGCCCAGCCTGTTCCAGCCCCAGCCCCGCTCGGTCCGTTTCACCCGTCCCGGCCGTCCCGGCGGCGTGGTCGGCGCGCTGAACTATGCGGGCGTGCTGCTGGTGTGGAGCGCGCTGTTCGTGTGGGATCCCCGGCTGGCCATGCAGGTGCTCCGCGAGCGCCGCGCCGACTCGCCGATCCGCCGCCGCGACTAGAGCCCTCTCGCCAAATCCCGGAAACGGTGAGATGCCAGACGGATGCAGCGCACCGTCTCGATCGCCCATGTCAGCCACCGCCTGAAGGCCCCGTTCCGCATCTCGCGCGGGGTCAAGACCGCCGCCGAGGTCGTGGTGGTCGAGATCGTCGAGGGCGAGCTGATCGGGCGGGGCGAGAGCGTGCCTTACGCCCGCTACGACGAGACGGTCGAGAGCGTGATCGCCCAACTCCAGCCCGCCGCCCAGGCCCTGCGTGAGGGAGCGCGGCCGCATGACGCCCTGGCGCTGCTGACGGCCGGCGCGGCCCGCAACGCCCTGGACTGCGCCCTGTGGGATCTGCGGGCCAAACGCGAAGGGCTCAGCGTCGAGGCGCTTACCGCCTTGCGCGTGCCGGGCAGCCTGATCACCGCCGTCACCGTCAGCCTGGACAGCGTCGAGGCCATGGGCGCGGCCGCTCGGGCGGTGGCCTCCGCCCCGTTGATCAAGGTCAAGCTGTCGGCCGAAGATCCCGCCGCCCGACTTCTGGCCGTGGCGAAAGCCGCGCCGGACGCACGGCTGATCGTCGATCCCAACGAGGGCTGGGACTTCGCCATGCTCGACGGCCTCAAGCCCGTGCTGTCGGACCTCAACATCGCCCTTGTCGAGCAGCCCTTGCCGGCCGGACAAGACCAGGCGCTGGAGGGCTACGACCCGCCGTACCCGATCTGCGCCGACGAGTCGGTGCACACGGCCGAGGACCTTGCGGCGTTGCGCGGCCGCTACCGCGCCGTGAACCTCAAGCTCGACAAGTCGGGCGGCCTGACCGAGGCCCTGCTGATGCTGGAAGAGGCCCGCAACCACGGCTTCGTGCTGATGGTCGGCTGCATGGTCGCCTCGTCCCTGGCCATCGCCCCGGCCTTGCATCTGGCGGGCTCGTGCGCCTTCGCCGATCTGGACGGACCGTGGTGGCTGGCGGACGATCACCCCGGCGGCTGCCGCGTGGCGGACGGGCGGATGACCGCGCCGAAGCCGGGGTTCTGGGGCGATGGCGTGACGGCGACCGGGCTCTGGCTCTGACGCTGCTAACCCTCTCCCATGGGGAGAGGGAGGGGCCTATTGCGGAGCAATGGGAGGGTGAGGGGGTAAACCGTCAGACGGCGTGCCGGCAGGGCCTCGCGTGAAATCGGTGAGGGTGTAACCCCTCACCCTCCCACCATGACAGGCGCCACAACGGACGGCGGTCTCCAGCACCGATCCGCACGGCTTGTGGATCAGCACCTCGGGCGGCCCCGCCTCGCCAGAGAGCCAGCGATCCCCCCAGGCCATCAGCGCCGCGATCAGCGGGAACAGGTCGCGCGCCTCTTCCGTCAGCCGGTACTCCCAGCGCTCGGGCCGCGCCTGGTATAGCCGCTTCTCCAGCATGCCCAGGGCCGTCAGCCGCGCCAGCCGGTCGGCCAGGATGTTGCTCGCCACCCCCAGCTCGGCCTGCAGGTCGTTGAACCGCCGCCGGCCGTAGAAGGCGGCGGCCAGCAGGTGGGCGGTCCAGCGATCGCCCAGCACGGCGATCGAGCGCTCCAGCATCGGCGCCAGCGGCTGGGCGGCCTCGGCGGTCGAGCGGCGCTGCAGCCGAGCGCGCGGCGCGGGCTCCAGTCCAGCCCCCGGACCCGGGACCAGCTCGACGTCTCGCGCCTCGACCGGCTGGTCGCAGGCCTTGCAGACCAGCTCGGCGACCAGCGGCTTGCTGCAGGTCTCGTGTTCGATCCGGTGCGAGGGGCTGGTCTCGTCATAGTGCCAGCGGGTCTCCCAGCGCAGGATCATCAGGGCCGCGTCATAGAGGTCCTTGCCCATGGCCGTCAGGTGATAGCCGTGGCGGACGGGCCGGTCCTGATAGGGGCGCTTTTCCAGCACGCCCGCGGTCTCCAGCCGCGCCAGCCGGTCGACCAGCAGCGAGCGGGCCATGCCGGTCAGGCGCACCAGGCCGTCGAACCGGGTCTCGCCCATGAAGGCGGCATAGAGAGTCAGCAGGGTCCAGCGGTCGCCGATCAGGTTCAGGGCCCGCGCCGCCGAACTGGCGCGGACCATCTGCACGGTGGGGGAGGCGACCTGCGTCATGATCCCTGGTTCGGGTGTTTCGCGGCGAACTGTCAACGCGGAGCATTGCCTCGCGAGAGGTCACTTGTATAGTCGGACTGACTAAGCCGAGGAACATCGGCGCGACGAGCGGGAGGGACGGCCATGGTCTATATCCTTGGTGGCTGGCAGAGCGATTTCTCGGTCAACTGGGCGCGGCAGGGCATGAGCCTGACCGACGCCTTCGCCCAGGCGGTGGGCGAGGGCCTGGCCGCGGTCGATCTGGATCCCGAGGACATCGAGACCGGCCATGTCGGCAATTTCGCCGGCGAGCTGTTCGCGGGGCAGGGGCTGCTGGGCGGCTTCTTCGGCCAGGTGCATCCGGCCCTGGACGGCCTGCCGACCGCGCGGCACGAGGCGGCCTGCGCCTCGGGCAGCGTGGCGATCCTGGCGGCGACGGCCGAGATCGAGGCTGGCCGCTACGACCTGGCCTGCGTGGTCGGGATCGAGCAGATGCGCAACGTACCCGGCCAGACCGCCGCCGAGCATCTGGGATCGGCCGCCTGGGTGGGCGAGGAATTCCAGGACGCCCGCTTCCTGTGGCCGCGCGCCTTTTCCGACCTGGCCGACGAGTACGAACGCCGCCATGGCCTGAAGTACGAGCACCTGATGGCCATCGCGGAGAACAACTTCGCCAACGGCCGTCGCAATCCCAACGCCCAGACCCGCGACTGGCGGTTCGGCCCCGAGGCCTTCACGGCCGACGACGTCGCCAATCCGGTGGTCGAGGGCCGCACCCGCAAGCAGGACTGCGGCCAGGTGACCGACGGCACGGCGGTGGTCTTCCTGGCCTCCGAGCGCCGGGCGCGGGCCTATGCCTTCCTGCGCGGCGTGCCGCTGGAGAGCCTGCCGCGCATCAAGGGCTGGGGCCACCGTTCGGCCCCGATCAGCTACGCCCGCAAGGTCGAGGCCAGCCGCGACCAGCCCTACGTCTTCCCCCAGGTGCGCCGCGCCGTCGAGGACGCCCGGGCGAGGGCGGGGATCACCGACCTGTCGCAGGTCCATGCCGTCGAGGTCCACGATTGCTTCACCGCCACCGAATACATGGCGATCGACCACCTGGGCCTGACCGCGCCGGGCGAGAGCTGGAAGGCGATCGAGGACGGCTCCATCGCCATCGGCGGCCGCCTGCCCATCAACCCCTCCGGCGGCCTGATCGGCGCCGGACACCCGGTTGGCGCGACCGGCGTGCGCATGGCGCTGGACGCCTTCAGGCAGGTGACCGGAACGGCCGGCGACTGCCAGGTCGAGGGCGCCAAGACGGTGCAGACCCTGAACATCGGCGGCTCGACGACCACGACGGTGAGCTTCGTGGTGGGGGTGTGACGACGCCGCGCTCACCAACTCCTCCCCCTGTGGGGGAGGCGGCCCGAAGGGGCCGGTGGGGGGCGTAGTCCCACCTCGGCCAACTTCCCCCGTCGGCTGCGCCGACACCTCCCCCACAGGGGGAGGACCTAAAGTTTCGAAGGTTCGACCAATTTGCCCCTGCTCACCTTGCTCCTGATCAACGCCGCCGTCTCCGCCGCCGCCTTCGTGGCCCTCTGGCTGATCGGCCTGCGCTTGAAGGACGTCAGTTTCGTCGACGCCTGGTGGGGCGTGGGCATGGCCTTGATCGCCTGGACGACGCTGATCCAGGCCGGCGCCACGCCGCACGGCGTGCTGCTGACCGGGCTCTGCACGGTCTGGGCCGCACGCCTGGGCGGCTACCTGCTGTGGCGCTGGCGCAAGCAGGGGCCGGACCGGCGCTACGTGACCATGATGCACCATGCCCAGACCCAACGCGGCTGGAGCTTCGCCAAGGCCTCGGCCCTGCTGGTCTTCGCCCTGCAATATCTGCTGGCCTTCGTCGTGGCCCTGCCGGTGCAGCTGGGCCAGCCGATCACCGCGCCGCTGGGCRGACTGGCGATCGCCGGCGCGGTTCTGGCCCTGATCGGCATCGGCTTCGAGAGCCTGGGCGACTGGCAGCTGCTGCGCTTCAAGGCCGATCCCGCTAACGCCGGCAAGGTACTGGACACGGGCCTGTGGCGCTATACCCGCCACCCCAACTATTTCGGCGACGCCTGCGTGTGGTGGGGCCTCTATCTGATCGCCGCCGAGACGGGTCTGGGCGCCTGGGCTCTGCCGGGGCCGATCCTGATCACCTTCCTGCTGACCCGCTGGAGCGGCGTGCCGACCGTCGAGGGGCGGATGCGGCGCAAGCGCCCGGACTACGAGGCCTATGTGGCCCGCACCTCGGGCTTCGTGCCCTGGTTTCCCAAGGGCTGAGCCGACCTGTACTTTCGCGCGCACCGGTGTAACCTTTGATTGAATAATCAGGGAGGTCGCGTCATGCGTAAGCGTTCGATGGCTTTGGCGGTCGTGGCCGCCTCGATCCTGCTCACCCCTCAGGCGCTGACCCCGCAGGCCCAGGCCTTCGGCACGATCCGCAGCCTGGGCCAGAACGCCGAGCACGAGCGCATCACGCGCACCGGCCTGGCCGCGTTCGGGTTCGGGCCGGACTCCCTGAGCGAGATCGCGGGCAAGAACGGCACCTGGGGCGCGGTCGGCGCGCCCGACAATCCCACGCGGGGCCTGATGAGCAGCAAGGCCGCCCATTGCGACGGCGGCGACTTCTTCTCGCCCGGCGCCTATCCGCAGAGCTCGCTCACGGCGGCCACCGTCCTGACCTCGTGCCGCACCTACATCATCAACAACATCAACGCCGCGGTGACCGACGCCGGCGGCCTGGTGAAGCCGAACCTGCAACTGGACAGCACCAGCATCTTCGGCGGCTGCACCTTCAACGGCGTCAAGGGACGGGCCAAGTGCAACGTGTTCGAGGACATGGGCATGGCCTTCCACGCCGCCCAGGACTTCTATTCGCACTCAAACTGGATCGACGCGCCGCGCGCCACCCCGTCGATCGCCAATCCCCAGGGTCTGAACCACACCACGCCGGCGGCCTGGCTGTCGCCGACGCCGGTGACCTTCCCGACGGGCCTGATCAGCGGCTGCTACGACGGCTTTCCGGAGTCGCTGTACTGCGGCGGGCGGATCAAGCACGCGACGCTGAACAAGGACACCGCCAGCGCCGCGCGTGGCGCGGGCGGGGCCTATGCCCGCGCCATGAACGTCGCCGCCCAGGACACCCGCGACAAGTGGGCCTTCTTCGAGAGCCGACTGGTCGCCGTCTACGGCGCGCCGCGCGCCAACAAGATGATCTGCGTGCTGCGGCGGGACAATCCGGGGAGCTGCTAGTCCGGATCCTTCTCCCAAAGGGAGAAGGTGTCGGCGTAGCCGACGGATGAGGGGTTAAGGCGTTGGCCGGCGTGCCGGCACGGCGTTGGCAGCGTAACCCCTCACCCTCCCATCGCTTCGCGACGGGCCCTCCCTCTCCCTATGGGAGAGGGTTCAACAGATGCCGCCCCGCCCAGACTGCATGCGTCCCGCTGCTGATCTTGTGCGGCAGGGCGATGCGGCAGGTCGGCTGCATGGTCCGGGCATCGACCACCAGGCACTCCGACGTGCCCCGGTTTTCGTCGATGATGAAGCTGACCAGATAGCCGTCGTCCTCGCTCGTCGCCCCGACGCGCGGCGCGAAGGGGGCTTCGCTGGCGTAGCGGCCGCGCTCCAGGGGCAGGCTCCAGCTGACGCCGGTCTCCAGGTCGTGCTTGACGAAGCCGTTGAACAGGAACCAGCCCGGCTTGGCGGTGGTGGAATAGGCGTAGCGATAGGGCCGTCCCGCATAGGCCTGGTTGAACATCCCGAACTCCAGGATACGCTCGTCCAGGTGATGCTCGGTGGTCTCGCCGGTCGCCAGGTTGAAGCGCCAGCGATGCAGCTTGGGCCGGAAGCTGTGCTCGTCCAGATAGGCCATCAGGTRCCCGTGGCCCTCGGGCGCGTCCTCCAGCGGGCGCGGCGTCGGGTTCTCCTGGAAATAGCCGTCCAGCACGATCTCGTCGCCGTCCTCGTAGGCGTTCAGCCAGTGCAGAACATAGGTCGTGGCGGCCTCGAACCAGCGGACCTCGCCGCCATGACGCGGAACGATGCCGAACCGCGACGGCACGCCCTTGTGCAGGCGCACGGCGTGGATGTCGCGCTCCAGCAGCCCCGCGTCCCAGAACACCGGCAGGTCGTTGAGGATCGAATAGTTCGCCGTGAACGCCATGTCGTGCGGCAGGCGCGGGCCGGGCAGGTCGATCGGCTGATAGACGGTGCGCTTGCCCGTCGCATCGACCACGCCGTAGTGCATGTAGGGCGCATGCTTGGAGTAGTTGAAGAACAACAGCTCGCCGGTCGCCTCATCGACCTTGGCGTGGGCCGACACGCCGTCCAGCGGGGCCCAGGCGGCGACGCCGAGGTTTTCCAGGGTCAGGGGATCCAGGCGATAGGCCTCGCCGCATTGGTAGAAGGTGGCGATCGCCTCGCCGGCATGGACGACGATGTCGGTGCTGGCGGTGTCCTTCAGGCCGCCATGGGCGCCGAAGCCGGGGCGCTTGGACGTGCCCGGCCCGTCGGCGAGGCCGCCCCATAGGCTCATCCCTGCCTCCTGCTCGGCCTCGAAACCGCGCGTACGGATGAAGCGGTTGCGATAGGTGGCCTGGCCACCCTTGAACTCGATCTGGTGGACCATGCCGTCGCCATCGAACGGGTGGTAGCGGCCCAGCGGCTGGTGGACGGGGTTTTCGGTGTTGCGCAGATAGACGCCGTCCAGGTCGGTCGGGATCGCGCCTTCCAGCACCTCCAGGTCGACCGCGTCGACCTCCTCGTGCAGCGGCGTCCAGGCCCCGGTCATATAGGGGTGGTTGGTCGGCTCGATCGAGGTGCGGACCGGAGGCAAGCGCGTGATCTGCGGGGCGATCTTCATGGCGGTCTTCCTGGCTTCCGAGGTGTCGTCTCGCACCCTGAGACTAACCCTAAAAACGTAAGTCTCGTTATGCAAGCGAAGGAAAAGCGAACGGGAGCGTATGAGCGCCGTTCTTCCGCCGCGCGAAGCGGTCTAGGTCGTTGGCAGCGYTCCCCACGCGAGGATTTCCATGCTCTTCGACTCGCCGCCTTCCGTCGAACAGGTGATCGTCACCGCCGCTCGTCTGCCGCCATCGGCGGCTGAAGCGGCCTTCTCGGTGGTTCACCTAAGCGAGCGCGATCTGGCCAAGTCCCAGCGGGTCGACGAGGCGGTCAGCCAGACGCCCGGCGTCTCGCTGTTTCGCCGCACCTCCAGCCTGTCGGCTAATCCCACCACCCAGGGGATCAGCCTGCGGGCCATCGCGCCGTCGGGCGCGGGGCGGACCCTGGTCACCCTGGACGGCGTGCCGCTGAACGATCCGTTCGGCGGCTGGGTGATCTGGTCGCAGCTGGCGCCGGAGTCCCTGGCCGGCGTCGACATCGTGCGCGGGGCGGGGGCAGGCCCCTACGGCGCCGGCGCCCTGACCGGCGTCATCGGCCTGAAGGAGCGCGACGCCGGGATCGCCGGCGACGTCTCGGTCGGAGACCTGGGCTCGCAGCGCGCCTCGGCGGCGGCGGTCTCGACGCTAGGCCGGTTCGAGTTCTTCGGGGCGGCGTCCTACGACAAGTCCGACGGCTACGTGCCGGTGCGCGGCGACGCCCAGGGCGCGGCCGACACCAAGGCCGACCTGGAGGCCAAGAGCATCTCCGGCCGCGTCGACATGGCCACGGGTCTGGGCCTGCTGTCGCTGCGCGGCGGGTTCTTCGAGGAGGATCGCGGGGCCGGCCTAGCCGGCGCGCGGGCCAACGCCTCGGGCAACGTGCTCAGCGCCACCCTGGTGCGCACGCCGCGCGGCGAGGCTCTAGGCTGGCGGCTGCAGGCCTGGCGGCGGACCAGCGACCTGTTCAACAGCTCGGTGGCCGTGGCCGCCGACCGCTCGGCCACCACCCCGGCCAACAGCCAGGACAAGACCCCGGCCACCGGCTGGGGTTTGAACGGCGCCTTGCGCCAGAAGATCGGCGGCGTGGAATGGGAGCTGGGCGCCGACGCCCGCCTGAACGACGGCGAGGAGCGCGAGCGCTACAGCTATTCGGGGGGGACCTACACCCGCAACCGCGTGGCCGGCGGCAAGACCTCTGTGGTCGGGGCCTACGCCGACGGCTCGTGGACGACCGGTCCGTGGCTGGTGGCCGGCGGGCTGCGTCTGGACCACTGGGAGAACACCAACGGTTTCCGGATCGAGCGCAACGCCCTGACCGGCGCGGTGCTGCTGGACCAGCGTCCGGCCGATCGCGACGGCGAGGTGGTCAGCGGCCGCCTGGGGGTGACCCGCGAGCTCGGGCAGGGGACCACGGCGCGCGTCGCCGGCTATACCGGCTTCCGCCCGGCCGGCCTCAATGAGCTCTACCGCCCGTTCCGGGTGGGCAACGATGTCACCGAGGCCAATGCGGGGCTGAAGCCGGAGCGGCTGCAGGGGCTGGAGGCCGGCGTCACGCGCAAGGGCGCCAAGGGTCTGATCGAGGCCACGGCGTTCTGGAACCGGATCGATGATCCGATCGTCAACGTCACCCTGGGCGCCGGCCCAGGGACCTTCCCGATCGGCGGCTTCATCCCGGCCGGCGGCGTGCTGCGCCAGCGCCAGAACGCCGGGACGATCGACGCCTTCGGGCTGGAGGGAAGAGCCGAACGCAAGGTCGGGGTGGTGACCCTGAGCTCGGCCCTGTCGGTCACCGACGCGCGGCTGGACGGCGGCTCTACCGCGCCGCAGTTGACCGGCAAACGCCCGGCCCAGGCCCCGATCTGGAGCGCCACGGCGGGGCTATCGGCCGAGCTGACGGAGAAGCTCACCCTGGCCGCCGACCTGAGCTGGGAGGGCAAGCGGTTCGAGGACGATCTGAACAGCCGCGTGCTGGAGCCGGCCTATCGGCTGGACGCCCGCCTGGACTGGCGCGTGCGGCCGCTGGTGACGGCCTATGTGGCGGGCGACAACCTGTTGGATGCGAACATCCAGACGTCGCGGACGGCGGATGGCGTGGCGGGCTATGCTGCGCCGCGCGTGGTGCGGGTGGGGCTGCGGCTGGCGCTGTAGCTCACCCAAGCGCTCACCGCACCGGCTTGCCCTGGAACACCACCTTCGCCCCCTTCTGAACGGCAGCCCCCAGCTCCGCCGCGTCCCAGTTCGTCAACCGCACGCAGCCATGCGAGGCTCGTTTGTTGACCAGCCGGGGATCGGGCGTGCCGTGGATGCCGTAGGTGTCCTTGGTCAGGTCGATCCAGGTCGAGCCCACCGGATTGTTCGGCCCGGCCTTGATGGTCAGCTTGCCCGTCGGCTTGCCGAACGTCAGCCGTGTCGGGTCATAGGTGTAGGTGGGGCGAGGGGCCACGGTGTTGACCGCCCATTCGCCGACCGGGGCCGGGCGCTCGGTGCTGCCGACCGTGGCGGGATAGATCGCCAGCAGCTTGTCGCCATCGGCATAGGCCTTGAGCACGCCCTTGGCGTTGTCGATCTCGATGCGCGTGACCTTGCCGTCCAGGCCGTCGGGACCCAGGGCCGCGACGATGATCGTGGTCCCGGCCTTGCTGAAGTCGACGCCGGGGTTCAGGGCCTGCAGCAGCGGCTCGTCCATATGGAACTTCTCGGCCAGGGCCTCCAGCGGCGTGCCGTAGCCGAGCGCCGGAAGCTTGGCCATGGCCTCGTAGTCGTCCTTGGGGATGTCGGGCGTGAACGGGCCGGCGGCGTCCTCGGCGGTGATGACATAGTCGGTCAGGGCCGGATTGGCGTCGGCGGCCAGGGCGTCCCAGACGGCGGGGCTCAGCTTGCCGTCGACGGTCAGACGGCGGGCCTCCTGGAAGGCGCTGATCGCCAGGGTCAGGTTGCTGCCCTCCTGGCCGTCGATAACGCCGGGCGAGAAGTGGGCGCGGTCCAGCAGCACCTGGGCGCGGGTCAGATAGGCCTTCTTGGCCTCGGGCGTCGTGGCGGCGGGATCGAAGACGGCGGCGTTCACGGCCTGGGCCATCGGCGAAGGCGCGGCCGGGGCGGCGGCGGGCGGCGCGGCGACCAGGGGCGGAGCGGGCTGCGGCGCGGGCGTTGCGGGCTTCGACGCGGCCGGCTTTTCCTGCGGCGGCGCGGGGTCTGAACAGGCGGTGGTGGCCACCAGGCAGCCGAGCAGCAGGACGACGGGACGCAGGGTCGAGGGCATGTAACAACTCCGAGGCGGGAACGCCTTGCCCCTCTCAAGCCTTCAGCCATGGCGAAGTTCCCCACGCTTACGTTTAACGGCGGTCCGTCCGGACCAAGGAGCCACCGGTTGAAGATCCTGCGTCGGCTGATCTGGGTTGTGGGCGTGCTGGCCGTGCTCTTCGCGGCGTTCCTGGCCTGGGTGCTGTGGCCAAACCGCCCCGCGCCGTCCGTGCCGCCGCCCTCGGTCTCGGCGCCGCGCGAGCCGTTGGCCTATGAACCGCCGACCTATCTGCCGTCCAACGACCCCCCAGGCAGCCCTAGCTTCGGCCCGGGACCCAGCGGATCGCCCGAGGACTGCAATGCCGGCGGGGCCTCGACCAGCGCCGCCCCGGTCAACGCCGCCTCGCTGACCACCCTGACCTGGCAGCCGTTCGGCCGCGCCGAGACCGGCTGGGAGATCTACGCCCCCCAGGTCGCCCATGAGATCCAGACCGCCTGCGCTCCCGGCTCGAACCGTTTCGCCGCCGCCCTGGCGCGCTGGCAGGGCGGCCATGGCCTGAAGACCACCGGGACCTTCGATCCGGAGACTTTCAAGGTGATGCTGGTGCGCTGGCACAGGGCTCGGCCGTTCGTGAAGGTCAACGGCGAGGGCATCTGCCCCGGCGCACCGGCCGTCGCCCTGCTGTCCACCGCCAAGCCCGAGGAGAGCTACGGCGGCAAGACCATCCAGCTGCGCCCCGGCGCCATGGACGCCTATCGCCGGATGGTCGCCGAGGCCAAGGCGGCGGGCGTGGTGCGCGATCCACGCGTGCTGACCATCTTCTCCGGCTTCCGCGACCCGGCCGCCGACGCGGCCCGCTGCGCCCGCGACAACAATTGCCAGGGCGTGTCGCGCACCATCTGCTCGGCCCACCGCACAGGCCTGGCCATGGACGTGTTCATCGCCGCCGCGCCGGGCTTCGGGCCGGACTCCAGCGCCGACGACAACCGCCGGGCCATGGCGCGGTCGGACGTCTATCGCTGGATGGTCGCCAACGCCGGGCGCTTTGGCTTCGTCAACTACGTGTTCGAGCCCTGGCACTGGGAGTGGACGRGCGAGCCGATGCTGCCGGGCGTGCCGATCAACAGCCTGCCGCTGGCCGGCTCGGGCCGCCCCGGCGACCCGCTGCTCATTCCGCCCGAAGCACCGGCGCCGGTCGCTGCGACAGCGCCAGGGCCGCCGCCAAAAGCCCGCCCGCCGTCGAAAGCCCCGCCGCACCGGCCAGCAGGATCATGACCCCGCCCCAGTCGACGCTCCAGCTGGCCTCGAACACCTTGACCACCACCGGCCAGGCGGCGGCAAAGCCCAGGGCCACGCCCGCCGCGCCCGCGATCAGCCCGACCGCGCCGTACTCGATCGCGTAGGCCGTCAGGATCTGGCCGCGCGTGGCGCCCAGCACCTTCAACGTCGCGGCCTCTCGCGCCCGGGCTCGCGCCCCGGCGGCGATGGCCCCGGCCAGCACCAGCAGGCCCGCCAGGCCCGCCACCCCGGCAGCGCCGCGCACGGCCAGGGCCAGGCGGTCGAACAGGGCGGCGGCGGCGTCCAACTGCTCGCGGACGCTGATCACGTTGACCCCCGGAAAGCTGTCGCCCAGGCGGCGGGTCAGCGCCGCCTCCTGAGTCTTGTCCAGGCGGGCGATGGCGACGTTGCGCAGGTCGGCGCCTTCCAGCGCCCGGCTGTTCAGCACGACGTTGAAGTTGGGGCCGAAGCCGCCGAACTCGATCTTGCGCAGCACCGCGATCCTGGCCTCGATGTCGCGGCCCAGGACGGTCAAGGTGACGGTGTCGCCCACCTTCAGCCCCGCGCCCTCGGCCAGCTCGGCGTTCAAGGCCAGCAGCGGCGGGCCGGCGTAGTCGGGCTTCCACCATTGGCCGGCGAGGGTCTTTCCGTCTTTCGGCGCGCCGGGCAGCAGGCTCATGCCGATGTCGTTGTCGAAAGCCCAGCGCTGGCCGGGTTTGATCTTGTCCTTCTCGATCGGCTGGCCCTTCAGGGCGCTGATCCGGCCGGTGGCGAAGGGCAGGCGCAGGTAATTGTCGGTTGTCAGCGGACCCATGGCCTTGGTCACTTCCGCGTCGAAGGCGGTGGCCTGTGAGCCGGGGATCTCGGTGAACACCATGGCCGGCGCCGTGCGTGGGGCGGTGGTGGTGATCTGGGCCAGCAGGGCCGACTGGATCAGCACCACGCAGGCCAGCAGGGCCACGCCCAGGCCGATGGCCGGGCTGGCGGTGCGGGCCGCCGAGCGCGGTCCGGCCAGGTTGGCCAGGCCCAGTTTGGCGGGACCGGTGGCCAGGCGTCGCACCTTGCCCGCGCCCCAGGCGGCGGCCCTTCCCAGGGCCCAGAGGATGGCGAACGAGAAGGCGACCCCGGCGATCATGATGGCGGCGGCCAGGGGCGTCGGGGCGGTGGCCACGGCCAGGGCGGCCAGGCCCGCGCCGGCCAGCACCGCGCCCAGGGTTTCCAGGCTCAGGGGAATGCGGCCGCCCAGGCTGCGGCGGAACAGGGCCGAGGGCGGGGTGCGGCGGGCCCTGGCCAGCGGGATCAGCGAGAACGCCGCCGCCGCCAGCAGGCCGAACAGTCCGGCCTTGGCCAGGGGCCAGGGATAGACGGCGAACAGGGCCGGGATCGGCAGGGACGAGCCGGCCAGCTGACCCAGGATCAACGGCGCGACGGCTCCGATCGCCAGGCCGATGGCCACGCCCAGGGCGGCCAGCAGGCCGATCTGGATCAGGTAGAGGTTGCGGATCAGCGCCCCGTCCGCGCCCAGGGCCTTGAGCACGGCGATCGAAGGCTCGCGAGTGGCCAGATAGGCGCTGACCGCCCCGGCCACGCCCAGGCCGCCGGCCACCAGCGAGGCCAGGCCGATGAAGCCGAGAAAGTATTCCAGCTGGTCGATCAGCCGCCGGGCGCCGGGGGCGGCGTCCAGGCGGTCGCGGACTTCCAGGCCGGCGTCGGGAAACTGGGCTATGACCGCCTTGCCCGTGGCGCGCGGGTCCTGGGCGGCGGGCAGGGCGACGCGGACGGCGCGGCCCGACAGGCCGCCGGGGGCCAGCAGGCCCGAACCTTCCAGAACCTCGCGCCGCACCAGCACGCGCGGTCCCAGGGCGAAGCCGCGTGACAGGCCGTCGGGCTCGCTGACCAGCACCGCGCTGGCCCGCAGGATCACCGGCCCGGCCGTGAACTGGTCGCCGAGTTTGAGGTGCAGGCGGTCCAGCAGGGCCGGCTCGACCGCCGCGCCGGGGACGCCGTCGCGGTCGGAGAGCGCGGTCTTCAAGTCGGGGGCGCCGTCGATCTTCACCGTCCCGGCCAAGGGATAATGGCCGTCGACGCCGCGCAGGCTGACCAGCCGGCGGTCGCCGCCCTGTCCCTCGGCCATGGCCCTGGCGGCGGCGGTGTAAGTCGTGGTCCCCAGCCTGTCGAACGCGGCGCGCTCGGCGGGCGTGAAGTCGCGGTTCTCGACCGAGAAATAGAGGTCGCCGCCCAGGATCTCGCGCGCCTGGCCGGCCAGGCCGTGGCGGAAGGCCTCGGCGGTCGAACCGGCGGCGGCGATGGCGGCCACGCCAAGGGCCAGGCACGCCAGGAAGATGCGAAAGCCGCGCACGCCCGAGCGCAGCTCGCGGGCGGCGAGGCGGAACGAGAGCGCGGCCATCAGGCGACGATCTTCCCGTCACCCATCCGCACGATGCGGTCGGCGCGTTCGGCCAGGACCGGATCGTGGGTGACCATGACCAAAGCCGCGCCCACCTCGGCGACGAGGTCGAACATCAGGTCGGCGACGATGGCGGCGGTCTTGGAATCCAGGTTGCCGGTCGGCTCGTCGGCGAACAGCAGGGCCGGGCGGGCGGCCAGGGCGCGGGCCAGGGCGACGCGCTGCTGCTCGCCGCCCGACAGCTGGTGCGGATAGTGGGTCAGGCGGGGGGCGAGGCCCACGCGGTCCAGCCACTGGCGGGCGGTGGTCAGGGCGTCCTTCGCGCCGGCGATCTCCAGCGGCGTGGAGACGTTCTCCTCGGCGGTCATGTTGGGCAGCAGGTGGAAGGCCTGGAAGACCAGGGCCGCGCGGCCGCGCCGGAGTTTCGCCCGGCCGTCCTCGTCCAGCCTGGCCAGGTCCTGGTCGAACAGGCGCACGACGCCGGAGGTCGGTTGCTCCAGCCCCGCGCCCACGGCGATCAGCGACGACTTGCCCGAACCCGACGGCCCGATCACCGCCAGCCGCTCGCCCGGCGCCACCGAAAGATCCACGCCCCGCAGGATGTTCACCGGACCCGCCGCCGAGGGCAGGGTGAGGGTCACGGCGTCCAAATTCAGGACGCGGGCGGGAGCGGCGGAACCTTCAGCCATGAAACGTCCTGATTTCCTGGTCATTGTCTGGATGACAGCATGCCTACATAGGAAGCCATGAGCTTTACCGCACCGCGTTTTCTCGACCGTCGCCGGTTTCTCGCCGGACTGCTGCTGGCCACCCAGGTGGCGGCCGGCCCTCGCCCGCTCGCCAAGCCGCCGGTGATCAMGGTGCTGGGCGACTCCATCACCG
>NZ_JBFTZS010000068.1:0-16545 GCF_056406675.1 Caulobacter sp. P1_B12_2
GGTTCGACCTGCGCTTCAACGCCACCCTGCAGAACCCCGAGTTCGGCGACTACAAGTTCGAGGAGGCCTGCACGGTCGCCGCGTCGGACCCGACCTGCCAGGTCAAGCCCCCGGCCGCCACGGCCAGCCGCACCCGCGACTTCACGGGCAACCAGCTGATCCGTGTGCCCAAGACCTCGTTCCGCCTGACGCCGGGCTTCAACCTGCTGGACACCAAGCTGCGGCTGGAGGCCAGCGTCGAGCGCTACGACGACCGTTATTCGGACGCCGCCAACACCTCGAAACTGCCGGCCTACACCCTGGTCAACGCCACGGTTCGCTACAACATCACCGACGCCCTGACGGTCTACGCCTACGGCAACAACCTGTTCGACGAGCTGGGCCTGACCGAGGGCAATCCGCGCGCCGGCCAGATCATCAGCGGCGAGGCCGGATCGCTGTACGGCATCGGCCGGCCGGAGTTCGGCCGCTCGTTCCGCGCGGCGCTGATGTACCGCTTCTAGTTTTTCCTGAAATCCCCTCGACTGGGCGGCCGGTTTCGACCGGTCGCCCGCCTTTTTTGGGAGCCGAACATGGTCCGTTGGCTGGCGCTTCTCCTCCTCCTCGTGGCCGCCCCGGCCTGGGCCGAAACCAAGCCCGACCTGGTCCTGGCCGGCCAGATCCTGGGCGCCGACCACCAGACCTACAAGCCGGTGACCTTCGAGGTCCCGCAGGGCGTCGCCCGCCTGACGGTCGAGGTCGACTACGCCCGCGGCCAGAAGACCGTCGTCGACCTGGGCCTGCTGGACCCGGTGCGGTTCCGCGGCTGGAGCGGCGGCAACAAGAAGCGCTTCACGCTCTCGGCCGAGGACGCCACCCCCAGCTACCTGCCCGGCCCGCTGCCGGCCGGTCGCTGGACCCTGCTGCTGGGCGTGCCCAACGCGCGGCCGGGCTCGTCGGCGGCCTATGAGGCGAGGATCACCTTCGAGCGCGGCCCCGCGACGACCAGCTTCGCCCCCGCGCCGCTGAAGGCCGCGCCCGGCTGGTATCGCGGCGACCTGCACATGCACACCGCCCACAGCGACGGCTCGTGCCTGGCCCAGTCGGGCGTCCGCGCCCCGTGCCCGGTCTATCGCACGGTTGAGGCCGCCAAGGCCCAGGGCCTGGATTTCATCGCCATCACCGATCACAACACCACCAGCCATTACGAAGCCATGTCCGAGCTGCAGCCGGCCTTCGACCAGCTGCTGCTGATCCCGGGACGCGAGGTCACCACCTTCCAGGGCCATGCCAACGTCTTCGGCCCCACGGCCTTCATCGATTTCCGGCTGGGCGATCCCAGCGTGCCCGACATCAAGAGCCTGCAAAGCGCGGTCGCGGCGGCCGGCGGAGTGTTCTCGATCAACCACCCCAGCGCGCCCTCAGGCGAGCAGTGCATGGGCTGCGGCTGGACCGTTCCCAACACCGACTATGACCAGGTGCAGTCGATCGAGGTCGCCAACGGCGGCTCGCAGCGCGCCCAAGGCGGGGCCGAGGGGCCGCTGTTCGGCGTGCCCTTCTGGGAGGCCCAATTGAACGCCGGCCACCGCATCACCGCCGTCGGCGGCAGCGACAATCACGACGCCGGGCTGACGCCCGACACCCCGGGCGCGGTCGGCCGCCCGACCACGGTGGTCCACGCCGAAGACCTGTCGACGGCCGGCGTCCTGGCCGGGATCCGCGCGGGCCGGGTGTTCATTGACCTGGACGGCGCAAAGGACCGGACGCTGGACCTCGGCGCCCGTTCGAAATCGGGCCAGGCCATGATGGGCGGAACCCTGCTGGCGCACCCGGGTGACATCGTGACCTTCACCGCGTCCGTCACCGGCGCGGACCTAGCCGGGTTGGAGGTGATCCGTGACGGCGGCAAGCTTGCTCTGGCGGTCGATCCAGCCGGGGTCTTCAAGATGAAAATGGGCGGCAAGCCGAGCTGGGTGCGTTTGAACCTGCGGGACTCAACCGGTCGCTTGTTGATGATCGGCAATCCCATCTACTTGCGCCCATCCTGACACGAAGCGCCACATCCCGCCCTGCCGCCAGATTGGCGCGCCTCGAAGGCTAGACGCCCCGGTCCGAGGCGCGCCATAGGGCGAGGCGCTCCCGGACGAAGTCCTGCATTCAGGCGACCACCACCTCGGCGTGGGAGAACGCTTCCTGGAAGGCCGGGGCCAGCGGCGCGTCGGTGACCAGGATGTCGATATCTTTGATTGAGGCGGTATGGACGAGGCCGATGCGCCCAAACTTGCCTTGATCGACGGCCAATAGCACGCGGCTGGCCGTGGCGTAGGCGATGCGGCTCATGTTCGCTTCGCTGGGGGAGTGGTCCATCAGGCCGTGCTCGGCGTGCACGGCGCCCACGGTCAGAATTGACAGGCTGGGTCGAAAACCGGCGATGAAGTCCTGCGCGTGCCGGTCCGAGAACGACTGGTAGGCGGCGTTCAGTTCGCCGCCCGCGAGAAACAGCGTGTGCCCCCTGTCCTTGCGGATCGCGTGGGCCACGGCCAGGGAATTGGTGATGATCTTCAGCTGGCGATGCTCGCCCAGCGCCTTGGCCACGAAGCAGGAGGTCGAGCCGCTGTCGAGGAAGACGGTGTCGCCGTCCGAGATGAACCGGATCACGGCCTCGGCGATGCGGGTCTTGGCGGCGATGTTGGTCTGCATGCGAAGGTCGAAGGGACCCTCGATCTCCTGAGGCGGGAGCCGCACGGCGCCGTGCAGGCGCACGATCGCGCCGGCGTCCTCCATCACGCGCAGCTCGCGGCGGATCGTCTCTTCCGAAACCGACAGCGCCTTTGCGATGTCGGCGATGGCGCGCGTCTGGTTGGGTTCCAGCAGGTTCAGTATGTCGCGCTGACGATCGTACCGCTTCAGCATCATCGATCCGTTTTTGTCGATCGCCGACTGGAGAGTCGCCGACGATGGTCGCGGGACATTATGACCTGAGTCCCGGTTCAGGAAGGGACGTCCCTCGGCCGCGGGGGAAGGAACACGGCCGAGGGACGAGGCGTCGAAGCGGTCGTCCGGGGTGGGCAGGGTCAGCACGGCGCTGGCGTTGAACTGGGTCACCCAGTCGCCCTCGAAGGCCGAGCCGCGGTCGACGACCTTGCCCTGGCAGTAGAAGCCGTAGCCCTGGTAGCCGAAGGCGACGGGATCGACCGCATTGGGCACGATGCCGATGCAGCTGTACTTGCGCGGCGACTGGACCTGGCCATTGCCGCCCAGGGTCAACCACTTGTTGACCTGATAGCTGCCGTAACCCTTGAAGGTGTGCCGGCGATGGTTGGGCAGGTAGCCGTCGGCGCCGTTCAGGAAGCCTGGCGAGTCGAAGTCGGCCGTGGTGTTGATGGCCAGCTGGCCGTTCTCCGAGCGCACGCCGCCCTCGTAATTGCCCTTCAGATCGGCCCAGGTGTACGAGCCCGACAGCGACCATTTGCCGTCGAAGTCCCGGTCGAAGGTGGCGGTCAGCGCGTTGTAGTCGYGCTTGGGTTTGGGATAGGTCAGGTCCGCGGCCGACAGCGTGACGACCGGCTTGGAGCCGTCGGGCAGACTGTTCAACCGGATCTTCACGTCCTCGCCCGGGTTGACGATCACCCACTGGCGGCCGCCGCCGAAGCTGGACTGGCACTGGGCGGCGGTGAAGCCGGCCTTCACGCAATAGGCGCGCGCGCCGGTGTCGATGGCCACGTCCTCGATGATGCTGTTCAACTCGCGGTGGGTGAAGTAGGCCCCCACCTTGATCAGGTCGCCAAAGCGCCGCTCGTAGCCCAGCACGAACTCGTCGGCCGACTGGGGCTTGAGGTTGTGGGCGATCGACTCTGCGGTGTCGGCCACTAGGCCCGAGGCCGAGACCAGGCAGTTGGCCGTTCCGGTGTCCGGACAAGGCGCCATGCCCGTCACGCTGGTGACCGGCGCGCCCCGGCCCGGCGTGCCGTCGGCGGCCACGGTCGTCAGCAGATTATAGCGGGTATAGGTCACCAGCGAACCGGCGAACTTCAGCGACAGGTCGCTGGGCAGCGGCAGGTAGTAGCGACCGAAGAAGCCGTAGAGCTTGGACTTGCCGTCGCCGAAAGGGTCGCCCGACACCGAGATGCGCGGCGCCCACTGGTTGCCCGGATCGTAGAAGGTCGAGCCGTCGGCGTTGCGGTTGTCGAACCGGTCATTGCGCACGCCCAGTTCGAACTGCAGGCGGTCGTTGAACAGCGACCACTGGTCCTGCGCGTAGAAGGCCTGGTTGACCGTGCCGAACGAGCCGCTGTTGCGGTATACGCGGGTGGTCACGTAGTCCGTTCCCGCCGCCAGTCCGGTCTGGTCCGTGCCCGTGGCGCGGAAGATCTTCAGGAAGCCCGAGCCGATCGTCTCGAACACCTGGGTGGCGGTGTTTTCCTCGTGGTCGTAGCCGACCCGCAGGTGGTGGGCGCCGAGCAGGTTGAAGTTGAAGTCGGCGTCGGCGCGGTAGAACGTCCGCTCGTCGTTGTTGAACGACATCGCATCGGTCACCTTGTTGACGCCGATATCGACGCCGGCGGAATTGGTCCGGTAGTCGATGACCCGCTCGTGGGTCGTGTCGAGCGGCAGCTGGCCATCCCGGAACTTGTTGACGCCGTAGGCCGCCGACAGGGTGAACCAGGGCGTGAAGGTGCCGGTGTAGCGGCCGATGTAGTTCTCGCCGCCCGAACGTTGGTTGGTGCCGCCGGTCTCCGCCCCGACCTGCTTGGTGGCGCGGTTGTAGTTCAGGCTGCGGTTCCGGACATCCTTGGTGCTGTCGAAATAGGTGAACTCAAGGTGCTGCCTGCTGGTCAGCCAGCCGTCCAACTTGCCGCCCCAGAACGGCGCGTCATCGTTCGTGCGGGTGGCGTTGTCCTGGCTGGCCGAGGGGCTGAAGGACTTGAGCTTGCGCTGGTTGTAGAGGCCGTAGAAGAACAGGCGGTCCTTGATGATCGGCCCGCCCAGTTCGGCCACCCACTCCTCGCGGCTGGAGGTGGCGTCCTCGAAATTGTTCTTGAACGTGTTGGGCGCCCCGTCGCGCAGGTCGCCGGGCTCCCAGGTCGCCGTCACGCCGCCGTGGAAGACGTTGGTGCCCGACTTGGTGATGGCGTTGACGAAGCCGCCGGTCGAGCGGCCGAACTCGGCGGGATAGCCGCCGGTCTTCACTTCAACCGACTTGTAGAAATCGAACGGCACCTCGACGGGCAGCAGGCCCATGCGGAAGTTGGTGATATTCAGGCCGTTCACGAAGAAGGCGTTCTCGATGAAGCTGGCGCCCGAGATCGAGATCTGGTTGGCGAAGCCGCCATTGGCCGACGACGAGCCCTGGACAACGCCCGGCGACATCAGGGCGATGTCGCGCAGCGAACGGCCGACCGGCACGCGTTCGGCCAGCTCGCCGATGTCGATGGCCGCGCCCGTGGTGGTGATCTCGAAGTCCGGCGTGCGCTGGCGGCCGGCCTTGACCTCGATGGCCTCGACCGAGCCGACAGGCGCCAGGGTGAACAGGTTCGACGCGCCCGAACGGTTGATCAGCACGCCGTTCTCGGCATAGGCGTCGAAGCCGTCGGCCGTCACCGAGACGGCATAGGCGCCCGGCGCCAGTTGCGGGATGACGTAGGCGCCGCTGGCGTTGGTCACGGCCGAGCGCTTCACGCCCAGGGACTCCGACGTGATCTTGACCACCGCGCCGACGATCGGCTTGCCATCGGCCGCCTGTACGCGGCCCGAGGCCTGGACGTTGGTATAGTCCTCGGCCATGGCCGGCGTCGCCATCAGCGCGAACGCCGGAATGCTCGTGCTGACCAGGGCCAGCGCTCGTAGCGCGATGACGCCGCGCCAGCGACGCCTGGCTGCAGATTGATGCCTCACACCGACTCTCCCAGAGAAATTGTGCCCAACGAGCGTCCGCGCGCCGCTATCGCGACCGCCACCCCCTCGCCGACATCTCCCTTAAGCCCGACTTGTGGAGATTACGTGACATTTGTTGATTTTGTGTGGGTGTCACGAGAAGTTCGCTTGTGTTGTGTGGGGAATTTGGCCGAAAACTCCGCGAAATCCACACACAACCCCATCACAGACGGCCCCACCGTCTTTTCGTGTGAGTTTCATCAGGGTGTTTTGGACTTCCGCCAGACAGACCTGCGAACGTCGTCAAGAAGGGACGCCAGCGTGACCAAGACCTCTCTGCCGATCATGATGCTCTGCGCCGCGGTCGCCTGCGCCGGCTCCGCCGTGGCGGCTCCAACGCTGGAAGGCGCGAGCACGCCCTATTTCGCGCAGGTCGACGTGCGGCGAGACGCGCGGACCGACGCCAAGACGATCGCGGGCGCCGTGTTCGACGACGAGAACCACAACGGTCGGCTGGACGCGGGCGAGCACGGCGTGCCCAGCGTGAAGGTCTCGAATGGACGCGAGGTCGTCCTGAGCGACGCCCAAGGCCGCTACGTCCTGCCGGTTCGAAGCGACATGGCGGTGTTCGTGATCCAGCCCAGCGGCTGGCGCGTGCCCACCGACAAGCGCTGGGTTCCGCAGTTCGCCTACCAGCACAAGCCGGCGGGCTCGCCCAAGGCGCTGCGCTACGGCGGCCTGCCGCCGACGGGACCCCTGCCCTCGGCGATCAACTTCSCGATCATCCGCGCCGACGCTAGCGCCCGCTTCGAGTGCGCGGTGCTGGGCGACGTCCAACCGGCGTCCAACATCGAAGTCGGCTACGTGCGCGACTCCATGGTTCGCGAGCTGCTCAACGCCAAGACCAAGCCCGCCTGCCTGCTGGCCCTGGGCGACATCGTCAGCGACGACCTGCACCTGATCCCCCGCACCGCCGAGGTGATGGGCGCGGTCGGCGTTCCGCAATGGTGGGTGCAGGGCAACCACGACTACGACCACGACGCCGATCACGACATCGACAGCTCCGACACCTGGCGGCGGCTGTATGGCCCCAACAACTACGCCTTCGAGATGGGCCAGACGGTGTTCATCTTCCTGGACAACGTCTCGTTCCCCTGCGGCGAGGACCCACGCGAGGCTCGCGAGCGGCCGTTCTGCAAGCAATACTGGAAGACCTACGCCGGCCGTCTGCTGCCCGACCAGATGACCTTCATCGCCAACGTGCTGAAGACGACCGACCCGAGGAAACTGGTGGTGTTCGCCGCCCACATCCCGTTCGTGGGCTTCGACAACAGCGAGTCCCAGCCTCACCAGACGGCTAATCTCGACGAGCTCTACGCCCTGGTGAAGGGGCGTCCAGCCCTGTCGCTGACGGGTCATAGCCACACGCTTGAGAACATGGCTCCAGGCGATTCGATGGCCGGCTGGAAGGCCACGGTCGGGGTCTCGACCATCCCATTCCGCCACCTGGTGGCCGGCGCGGTGGCCGGCGACTGGTGGGGCGGCGACTACGACATCGACGGCACGCCCATGAGCCTGCAGGGCGACGGCTCGCCCCGCGGCTATGTCGACTTCGCGGTGAACGGAACCGACTACACGCTGGACTACCGCGCCAGCGGTCTGCCCCGCGACCGCGCCATGTGGCTGTCGGTCAGCACGCCGCGCTTCCGCGACTGGGCCGACAAGATCTTCGCCTGGCGCGACGCGCCGGAGGAGACCCGCGACCCGGTGCCGCCGCTCAGCGTCCAGGATCTGCCGGACGTGAAGATGCTGAACCGGGCGGACCTGGACGGCCAAAGCTGGATCACCGCCGACGTCTGGATGGGCGACAGCACGACCACGGTCATGGTCTCGGTCGACGGCGCGGCGCCCGCGCCGATGACCCGCACCCAGGAGATGCGCGGCGAAGGGATCCGGAGCGGTTCGGCCTATTCGGATCCCTTCACCCTCCAGCGCCAGCTGACCATGGCCCGCGCGGCGATCCAGAGCCGTTCAGGCGATCCGGAAACCCAGGGCTACGTCCAGGGTCGTCAGAAGCGCCTGCCGCCGATGCCGCCGCAGCCGCGCGGCTCGCGCGCCGACCATTCACCGCACGTCTGGCGCTACGACTTGCCCGCCGGCCTGTCCGAAGGCCTGCACACCGCGGTGGTCACGACCACCCGCGATCAGGGCGAGCCGGCCCGCGACACCCTGGTGTTCGAGGTCCGCCACGCCGCGCTCAAGCCCACCTTTGACTTCGACCACTGGAACAAGTTCCAAAATCAGTAACCGGCAACCGACCTGGATCAAGGCGCAGCCAACACGCAAGCGAAAGCTCAGTCTCAAAGCGGGTCACGAGATCGCTATGCCGCTGACTGGGCGCAGCGCTGCCGCTTTGGCGCCCTCTAGGGCTTGGATTGGTAGATAATCTCACCCGCCCGGATGGTGTAAGCGACCTGGGCGAAAGCGGCGACGTCGCGCGCAGGGTCGTTTGAAAGGACGGTAAGGTCACCATCCATGCCCGGAGCGACGCGGCCCTTGCTCGTAGACTTGAACCGCTGTGCGGGCGCCGTGGTCAAGGATTCGAGAATTTGTCCCCACGACAGGCCCGCCCCGGCCATGAGCCGATATTCGTCGGTCGTATCGACCGCGTCGGTATAGCCAACGTCAGTGCCGAAAAGGATTTGTCCGCCAACCGCCGAGAAGCTCCTTAGCTGCTCCTGCGCTATTTGCTCAAATTGCTCGCTCTCGGCTGGGGAGGCTCCGCTCTTTTTCAGCTCAACGTTCCACAACGTCAGGGTTGGGATCAAAGCCATGCGATGGGCTTTCAAGCGCGCAGCCATGTCCGTGAGCCACGCGCCGCCATCAGGCGTCGTGTGCGCCAGCACATCGACACCTGAAGCGATGGCGACGTCGAGCCCCTCCACATTGGACGGGTGAGCGAAGGCCGGCTTGCCCACGCGATGCGCCTCACGCACGATCGCCTTGGCCGCGTCCACCGGCATGGGAAGCACACCGATCTTCCCGCCGACAGCCGAGCCGGCGAAGATTTTGACCCCGTCAGCCCCAGCGGCCATCTGCCGCTTGGCTCGCGCCGCCGCAAGCTCGGGCGTGCCCACCTCGAAGGACGGCGCGCCAGCCAGCAGCGCCTTCGCGTAACCGGGCATGCCGTCGTTAGGGTAGAAGGGCGCATCGACGGTCAGAATATTGGGGCCTGGGACCTCGCCCGCGGTGATGCGTCCGCGCAAAGCGATCGCGTCGCCCGGCAGTGAGGCGATGTCGAAGATCGTGGTGAAGCCCCAGCGCGTGAACATTCTCTCCATCTGCTCGGCGACCGCGGCCCGATCGCTGGGCCTGGCGGCGCTGAAGGCCGGCCCCATCAGATGGACGTGGCTGTTCCAGAACCCCGCCGTCACGACCAGTCCACGGCCCTCGATCACCTGGGCGCCATGACCTGGGCGTGTTTCGGAGGCGGGCCCAACGGCGATAATGCGGCCGTCGCGAACAATGACCGAACCGTCCTCGATCGCCGGCGCCCCGGGCGAGGTGTATATCTTGGCGTGGACAACAGCCAGTTCACCCGCGGTCGCGGGCATCGCGCTCAGGACCGCGAGCGCGGTGATCCAAGATAACCTAGCCATCTCTCTTCCCAGTCTCCTCAGTCGAATCAATTGCCGCCCTGCGTTGATCACTGCCACGGGCTATGAACATTGGCATCGCCTAATCGCGAAGCTAACGAACTCTTTGCCCCACTCCGGAATAGGGTTTGCGCCGATGCAGGATAAGAGACGGTGTAAGCCTGTTCTGAAATTTCGAGATCAAGAGCGGTCGAGGCAGCGACTTCAGCCGTCACGAGCGTACAATGGGACCGTGCCAGGTTCAGTTCAGCGCTCTTCCAGTGACTGCCCTGCGCAGAGCGACAGCGTTACGGCATGCAAGCGCCATGGCCTGACAATCGGATCTTACCTAACAACAGCCGATCCGTTCGAACAGGATGATTTACTGGCCACGTCCGGATTCCGCCAGCCACGAGATCTTATCGCGTTTAGCGTCGCGACCATGCTGTCAGCGAACCATAGCGCAATCCGCCATTCCCAAAGCCTCACTGGGGCTCAGGTCTTGTTTCTCGCGGTGGCGGCGGGGGTGGCGACCTCGACCAGCTATACGGTTCAACCGGAGTTGATCTCCATAGCGAAAGATCTCAATGCGTCCTTGGCGGCGACGAGCGCGGCGGCGGGCCTTCCTATTCTTGGCTATATGATCGGCTTGGCGCTTCTTGTTCCGCTCGTCGATCATCTGCCGGCCCGAAGACTTGTATCCGCCCAGATGGCCGCTCTGGGCCTTTCGCTCGGCCTCGCCGCGATCGTCACGAACGTCCTTGGCTTCGGAGCAGCCTTGCTGGTCTCCGGGATCTGCGCGAGCACCGGTGCGCAGATGAGCACCTTGGCGGGCAAGCACTCGCCGGCCAACGGGCGCGGGCGCGCGCTTGGAACGGTCACGGCCGGAATATCGGCCGGCGTGCTCCTCGGCCGGTTGGTGGGAGGTGGGCTGGCGGATCTGGTGGGTTGGCGTGAGATGCTTCTTATCGTCGCCTGTGCTTGCCTGGCCTGCGCCCTGGCAAGCAGCGTCCTGCTCCCCCGGATCACCTCGTCTGGCACGGGATCCTACGGGGCCACGCTAGCGTCCATGCCGCGACTGCTGCTGACCAACTCCGAGCTTCGCAAGGCGGCTCTAGCCGGCGCCCTGTGGTTCTTCGCCTTCAGTCTGGTCTGGACGGGCCTGGCGCTCGCGCTGGCCCTGCCCCCGCTCAGCCTGTCGCCCACAGTCGTAGGGCTCTACTCGCTCGCTGGCGTCGCCGGCATCTTCGCCACCCGCGTGGCGGGCCAGTTCGCCGACCGTTTCGGGAGCCAGCCCGTCATGCTTGCTGGACTGGCGCTGGCGCTTCTCTGCACCTTAGCGATGCCATTCACCTTGAGGATCGCGCCGCTGGCGCTGCTGGCGCTGGCCTTGTTCGATACCGGCCTTTTCTCAGCCCAAGTCGCGAACCAGCGTCGAGTGCTCGGTATCGCCCCGCGACGACCGGCGCCGTTCAACAGCCTCTACATGGTCGTTTATTTCGTTGGCGGAAGTCTCGGCACGGCGGTTGGCGGCCCGCTTGTCTCGGCCCTCGGCTGGCCCGCTGTCGCGCTCACGGCGGCGATCGCAATCGTGCTGGCCGTCGTGGTCAGCCTGATTGGGCGATCGTCGCCGACCACCGCGCCCGTGGCGCCTCGGCACGACATGCCCTAACCACATTAGCCCAGCCGACGTGAGACCAGCTCGAATGGACCGCTTGAGTGTGATGAAGACCTTCGCGCGGGTCGCCGAGCGGGGCAGCCTCTCGGCGGCCGCCCGCGATCTGGGCCTGAGCCAGCCGGCGGTCAGCCAACAGATCAGCAACCTCGAGGATGAACTGGCGGTCCGGTTGATAAACCGCACCACGCGCGGCTTGCGCCTCACCGAACCTGGCGAGCGCTACCTCCTGCGCGTTCAGGAGATCCTGAAGGCGCTCGCCGAGGCGGAGGACGATCTGCGGCCGGTCGAGGGCGCGCTGGAGGGTTTGGTCCGGCTTCAGGCGCCCAGCGGGTTTGGTCAGCAATATCTGTCGCCCTGGCTTATCGCGTTTCAGCGTCGACACCCTGGGCTTCTGATCGAGCTGCAGCTCGAGGACCGTATCTCGGACCTGATTCATGAAGGGATCGACCTCTCCGTCCGCCTGGGCGTTCCGCGCCAGGCCGGCCTCACGGTCCGGCGACTCGGCTCGATCCCGCGCGTTCTCGTCGCGTCCAGAGGCTACGCGGCTCAGCGCTCTCTTCCCAAGACCCCGGACCAGCTCTCCGACCATGGGTTCGTTCGCTTTAGCTGGGCGCCGGGGGGCGATGTGCTGAAGCTGGACGGGCCTCAGGGGCGAGTAGAGGTCACCACGCGGCCGGTCTTCCTATCGAACAACTCGTTCGCGGTCATCGACGCTATCCGATCCGGCCTCGGAGTCGGCGCAACCCAGCTACCGCTCGTGCACGATCTTCTGGAAAGCGGAGAGCTAATCCATCTGCTTCCGGACCATGTCTATGCCGCCTTGCCGGCCCATGCGGTATACCCCTCGCGGAAGTTCATCCCGCGCCGGGTGCGGGCCCTGGTCGACCACATCGCCACCGAGTTCGCGCGTGCGCCCGGCGTCGACGCACCAGGCTAGGCCGGGCGCCTCACGAGCGGCGAGTTGTCGGTGTGGCCCTCCCTGCCGCCGCCGAAAAGGCGAGCCGGATCGTGGCGGCAGTCATCGGCGACGCGGTTCTCCGTGGATTCAGTTCGGCTGGGCGTCCGCGTGCTTTGCGGCCGAAAGCGCGACCTGGCGCGCCAGCGTGGCCATGGCCCGATTGCCGGCGTCGCCCGGGTGGAGGTGGTCGCCGCCATCGACGTCCGACCGCAGCCGGCTTGGGTCCTTGGGATCGCGGAGGGCGGCGTCGAAGTCGATCACCGCGTCGAATTCGCCGCTGGTGCGGATCCAGGCGTTGATCGCCTGCCGCGCGCGATCCTTGTCCTCGCTGTAATAGCCGGCGATCGGGGTGCCTTCGAGCGCGCGCCGGAACGGCAACAGGGTGGCGCCGATGATGCGGACATCTCGGACCCGCGCCTGCGCGATCAGCTGTCGATAGCCGGCAATGACCGCCTCCGGTGAGACCGCCGCCGCGGTCGGCTCGAAGGAACTTCCCGGCCAGCTGATGTCGTTGATGCCCAAATGCACGATGACCGCTCGGACGTTCGGCGGGGCCAGTACGTCGCGGTCAAACCGCGCCAGGGCGTTGACGCCCATTCCGTCGCTGAGCACCCGTGCGCCCGAGATCCCGGCGTTGATCACCGCCACGCCTTCGGGGGCGAGGTCTTCGGCGAGGAAGTCCGTCCAACGTCGATCCGCGTCGAGCGAAGCGCTGGCGCCATCGGTGATGCTGTCCCCGAGAGCGACCACGACGGGACGGCTCCCCTCTACGAGCACTTCGCTCACAAACAGCCGAGACGGTGTCGTCGCCACTGGCTTGATGATGTCGTTGCGAGCCACGTCGCCAGAGGCAATGTAGGCCGTCTGCCGACCGTCCCAATGGAAGGTGCTGGGTTCCGTCCTCTGGGGCAGATAGAGGCTGACGCTCACCTGGCTGAGCGGCGGCGCCTCGAAGTCCACAGGATCGCTAACGACTTGCGCGCCTGGGGCGATCACGATCCGCGACAGGCCAGAGACCGTGACCCGCTGTCCGGTGTCAGCGCGCACCGCGCCGCCCGGCAGTGTCTGGCCGACCCAGAGGGCGCCGATCACCAGCGGCTCGCGGCCGTACGCATTCGAGAGCACCACGCGCAGCCGCTCTCCGCCCAGGCTGAGCCGAACGACCTGACGGACCGTCTGATCGTTGAGTTGCGGCAGGTTCATCGGAAGCGGGTTTTCCGCACCCCAGGCGGCTTGGGGGCTCGCGCCCCAGCTTGGAGTCCAGTCCGCGGCATGAGCGCCTCCGGCCGCCAGCAGGACGCCCGCCATCAGCACGGCGCGAAGATTTCTATGTTTCTGGGGGAAGGTCATGGTGTCTCCTTTTCGTGGGAAGACACATCGGACAGACCGGCCGCTGCCAGTAGCTGGGCCATCTCGATAGGAGTTATAGCCCTGGCTTATGACCGAAACGGTCGCCTCGGGTAACAAGGCGAAGCTCCTTGGAAACTACGGGAGGCGGGCGGCGCCCAGGAGCGCGAAGCGAAGGAATTTCGCCAGCCTTCTAGGTCGCTCGCCCTTCGACGGCATCGTCTCTCTTGCCCGCCGCCGCGAGCACATAGGCGAGCACCGGCAGCGCCAAGGCATAGGCGTACTGCGAACGCGAGACCCCGATGTTGAAGGGAAACCAGATACCGGGGACGCCCATCGCCGATAGATCGGGCGCAAATAGACCAACCGACGTCAGCGCCATGGCGCACAAGGCCGCAACCTTGTGCTGCCCAAAGCGGGCGATGCGGATGCCGATGAGCGCCAATGACAAGGCGATGAGCGCTCGCCCTGCCGTGGCCAATAACGAGCTTTCCACAAGGGCGCCGGCGACCAAAACAACCCAGGCCGCGACCGCGATGAATGAGACGAAACGGCGGTCTTTGCCGTCGACCCAAGCGTTCCAACCCAACGTCCAGCCGAGCTTGGCGGCAGGCGCCAGGATCACGCCGTTTTGCCACAAGAGCCTAGGCAAGCTGATCATGTCGGACCAGGCCGTGACCGCGTTACCAAGTCGCAACCCGGCGGTGGTGATGAGAGCAAGGCCAATCCAGAGCGCGAATTCCCGGCGGTCCGGAGCGCGGGCGACAAACGCGGCCATGATGACGAGCAGCAGCATCAACACCGGCTCGACCGCATCGACGATGTAGCCGGCGATCGTTCGCCGCCACTGAGCCTGATGCAGTATCTGGCCCTGGGCCGGCGATGCGAGCACCGGAACAGTGCGCAAGCCGCCGCTCAGCCCGTCGCGGTCCGTGTGGGGCTGCATGAAGGTTCGGATCGCAAGCAACGCCGTCGACTTCCCGCCCGATGGCGGCAGCTTCACCAGCAACGGCCGCGTGACGCCGACCTTGGGCGAACCCGATAGTCTGCCAACTCCGCCAAGGCGTTGGCCGTCCCAGAACATCTCATAACCGTCGTCGACAACCGGCGGACCGGCGAGCACCAGGTCGCCATGCTGGGGCAGGATCACTTGGCGTCGATACCAGCCATAGCCTTCGACCTGGTGGTGACCGCGCGCGCGCCATCCATCGAAATACCCAGGGATGCCGACGTCGCCATCGTGAAGGCTCGGATCCGAAACCAGGGCCAAACGGTCCCAGTTTCGATCGTCCGCCCCCGTCTCGGCCCAGGCTGGATTGTCGCCCGGATGGAAGCGCCAAGCGCCGTCGAGCGCTTGGCCCAAGCCCCGTGGATCAGGCTGGCCGCCAACCCATAGTGCGCCGGTCACGCCAAGCCCAAGGATGAACCACAGAATCCAGAACCCGTTTCGCATCGACCGGATGAGATCGCGCCGCCAAGGGCGCCCGCCAGGCGCTGGCCGATCCGAGGAAGAAGCTGTGAGGTCGAGCGTCATTGTTACCGTCTATTTCGATTTCAATGGTAGAGTCAAACCTGTTAGATTGATGACATGAACGCTTCAACGCCCCGGCCTATCGCCGCTGTCCGTCTGGATGGCGGGCGGCTGTGCATCGACTTCGCAAACTCGATCCATGATCGTTTCGCCACGCCCGCCGAGGACTATTTGGCTACGCCCGAGCGGTATGAGGAATGGGCCCGGCGCGCCGGAGCTCTGAACCCCGACGAGCATGTCAGCCTGCCGAATGGCTATAAGGCCAGGGCCCGCCTGATGGACGACATGCGCGTGCTGCGAGATACGGCCTTTCGCGTCTTGGCCGCGCATATCGATGGCGCGCCGCTTCCCACGGCTGCCTTGCGGACGCTGAACGAATGGCTGCTGGACGTTCGGAAAGATCAGAAGATCACAAGCGACGGACAGTTGGCGCTCTGCGCCAGACCCGGGGACACGCGCCTTCCGCTAAAGCGGGTTACGCTCGATCTCGTCGAGGTTCTGGCGGACTCGAGCCGCAGCAAATTCAAGCTCAAACGCTGCGACAATCAAAGCTCGTGCGGCTGGATTTTCGCCGACACATCCAAGAACGGCCGTCGCCGGTGGTGTTCGATGCAGACCTGTGGCGCCGCGCACAAGATGGCCTCGTTGCGTCAAAGATCCTCAGCACCGCCGGATCTGATTTGAGCCTTGAAGACCGGTGTCATTTTCCAGCCCGTCGATAACACAGCGGGTCCGGGCGTGCGCTTGATCATAGGGTCGAAGCTGGTTTCGGGGGCGATACGGCGAAGGGCGATCTTAGAATTCCGGATCGGGTCATCGAGGACATGCGCGAGCGTTTTTCGTCGCGCATCGCGATGATCTGGTCGCCACCAAGGCGGGTCGACGGCCTGCTGGCTGTCCTTAGCTTGACGCGGCTGCTGGCGTTTCTTCGCCGTTGGTCTTGGCGCCATCAAGCTTACGGGCCATCGCGGCGGAGACGTTGTCGGCGGCTTTGCGAACACCCTCGTACAGACGCTCGTCCAACTCGTTCATGCGTCGGGTGAATGCGGACTCCGGACCGATGCTGTCATTGATCCGGCGACCGAGAGCGCTGAGCTCATCCTGCAAGCGCCGCCCGACAGCATCGAATTCGTCCTGAGCTTTCGAGCCTTCGCCCAGGCTCACGCGCACGGCCTTGGCGATGAAGCCCGACCGCGTCATGCCACCCGCCATGGCGGCGGCGTCCAGGCGCTGCACCAGCCGTTCGCCCAACGAGATGTTCACGCGAATGGGCGGATCGTCGACTGACACATCGACCGGAATGGGCATGACGCCTGCCTGTGGCGAGATCTGCTCGATCGGTGTCGCCGTCGGCCAGACATCACCGACCTCCTCGAACGCTTCCAAACGTTCCACCAACGCCTCCCGGGCGTTGTTGAGCAGCTGGGCCAAGCCACCGCCGCTGACGGCGCAGTCGGGAAGGTCGTGAAAATGAGCTTGATAGCCCTGCTCCTGCCCGCCGGAGACCAGCGCGACGTAGATGATGGTGGTCATGACCCAATCC
>NZ_JBFTZS010000069.1:0-20263 GCF_056406675.1 Caulobacter sp. P1_B12_2
CGACCCCGACCACCGCCCGACTGGCCCCCGACCCCGACCACCGCCCGACTGGCCCCCAGCAGGCGGATCCAGGCGTCGCCGACCAGCCTGCGCTCGCCGTCCACCGCCACGTCGGCGTGATGGCCGCGCGCGCGCGCCCAGGCCGCCGCCCTCAGCCCGACCTCGCGCTTGAGGACGCCCATCTCGCCCAGCCAGGCCGGCGCCTCCCAGGCCCGATAGCTGACGGCGATCGGTCGCCGCGCCAGGTCGCTGGAGGTTCGCCGCATCAGAGCGTCGTCGATATAGCTGGTCAGGAACCGCCGCAGGGCGAAGGGCCTTTGTGCGACCGGGTAGACCTCGTCCCACACCGCCGGCTCGAGCGCGGTGAGCAACAGATCGACTCGCGCCTCGACCAAGAAGTCGCGGAGGGCCGGCAAGCCCAGGAACTCGTCGAGCGGCGCGGCGACGCGGCTCGACCGTGCCGGGACCGCGTCCATCGCCCGTCGCAGGCCGCCCAAGCCCACTTTCGTGTAGCGCGCGGTCAGGGCCGTGGCGTCGATCAGCACCAGATCCGGATCCAACTGCTTGATCCAGGCCGAGTTGAACGGAAAGCCGATGTTCAGAAACGTAACCCGCCCGGGGAAATAGGCTTTCCAGGCGAAGATCCGCTGATGCTCCCAACGGCGCATCGGCCACTGGCCGCGCCAGTTGTACAGGACCACGGCGGTCGGTCGATTAGCCATGCCCGGCGAACTAGGCGGCGAAACAGGCACGGATGGGACGCGAAGCCATGAACGCCACCCTACATGGGAGCGCCTGGCGCGCTCGCCTTAAGCGTCGGCGGCGTCGGCGGTCGCTGTCAACGCCTAAGGCTGTCGGCCTGCGCCCCGCGCAGGGTCTCGGACGGGGCCTCGCCGAACATCGCCCGATAGGCGCCCGAAAAGCGCCCAAGCTCCCAGAAGCCCTGGTCGAGCGCCACCTGGGTCACCGTGGTCGGCCGATTGCCCGCGTCTAGCAGCCGTGCCCGGGCCGCCGACATGTTCTTCAGCCGCAGATAGGCCTTGGGGCTGACGTCGAGCAGGTCGTGGAAGGCGCGGTAGAGCGTGCGGCGCGAGATGTTCAGGGCCACGCAGATGTCTTCGATCTGCACGGCCTGGCGGGCGCCGCCGCTCTCCAGGAAATCCTCCGCGCCCCGGACGATCCGGGCGGCGTTCAGCGCGCCCTGGCGACGCGCGCCCTCGACCTTGACCTCGGCCAGAGCCGTCAGCAGGCCGTCCAGCAGTTCGTCGCGCAGGAAGGCGACGGCGCCGCTCGGCACGCCGGCGCCCAAGGCCCGCAGCATGCTGGCGCAGCCCTGCAGCACGCGCTTGCAGGCGGCCCGGGCTTCGGGCGGCGGCGAATAGACGGCCGGCTCGGTCCAGAAGCACGGGTCGGCCAGCCATTCGAACGCCTCGGCCCGCTGCATCACCAGCCCCCAGGGCGCGGTGACGACGGCATAGGCGACGTGGCCCTGGAACCGTCCGTCCAGTTCCCCGCCCGGCGGGATGGCGACGATGTCGCCCTCCTCGATCCGGTGGCCCCACTGGTTGAGCACGCCCTCCTGCTCCATTACCGAGACCAGGCTGAAGGCCTTGCGCGACATGATCCCGCGCACGCGAAGGTCGCCGTCGAACGCGCCGGCGTCGAAACCCATGTCGCCCAGGCTGGCGCGCAGCAGGTGGCCCCGGCACGGCTCGGGCGTCAGCTGGGTGATCGCGAGGTCGCGACCGGCGGTGTGGGCCCAGACCTCGTGCGGACCGCGGGTTTCGGAAAGCACCACGTGGCCCAGGGAAACAGGCGTCGCCCGCGCGCCGAACGACCGCCGCTCGTCGAGGGCGTCGGCGGACCGTCCGCCCTGGGTCGGATCTCCGCTCGACGTGCTCGTCCCGGCCGGCCGCCAGTCGGCGCTCGACCAAGATTGAGGGTGGGCTTCCCTCATGCCTTCATTGTCCATCGGACCTCTCCTGGCGGAGACGATGCGATCAATGACGCTTGCGCCATGATCTTTAAGCGATCGCACCTGTCGTCACGCCCGATTCACCCTTTGACGATGACACGACCCCTCCTGGTTGTAAGTAAGGTGAAACCACTAGAAAGCATCGAAACAGCAGAGAAAATTACAATTTTCCGCATGGCTCAGCTTGATAACCAAGTTTAGTGTATAGTTAATTTAACATTATTCATTAATACATAAAATTAGAAGGAATAGATGCGCGATTGGCACTTGCCGCATAGCAGACCGAGAGATTCGGAAGAAACATGGCGACGAAGCAGGGTCACGGAGGACTCTATGACTCGTCAAAATTGGAAGGAAATGGCGATCTTCGGGAAACGGAATCTCTCGGAGACTCCAAGCAACCCGCGAGAGCGGGATGACTGGGCGCAAGCTTTACGCGAGATGAAGGCGGCCTGCGACGGCGAGCGTCGTCAAAGGCGCCAGATCGCCGAAAGCGGCGCGCGCCAGCTGATTCGAGCCAAGGCCGTGCTGCGCGAGGCCGAAACGCGCCAGCGCGACGCCGAGGCGGCGCTGTGTCGGGCCCGGCGGATGGCGGCGGTCGGCTGGATGGCCGCCGAGGCCTGCCGCGACATGACCGCCCTGCACGCGGTGGCCATGAAGGCCCTGACCGCGTCCCGCGAACGCCTGCACGGCGACCACCGGACGGTCAGCGAGATCGACTGGGCGCTGGGCGGACTGAATCAGGCCGAACAGATGCTGGACCGGGTGACGGCCTATCTCGACGCCCGACGCGACAACGCCCAGGGCGCCCACATCGACGGGCTGTTGACCGGGAGCTGAGCGCTCCCGGCCAGACCGCCGCTAGGCCTCGATATCGACGTCCTTGGTTTCCTTCAGGAACAGGATCCCCACCACGGCGGTCACCGCGGCCACCACGATCGGGTACCAGAGGCCGTAATAGATGTTGCCCGTGGCCGCGACCATGGCGAAGGCCGTGGTCGGCAGAAAGCCCCCGAACCAGCCGTTGCCGATATGATAGGGCAAGCTCATCGAGGTGTAGCGGATATTGGTCGGGAACATCTCGACCAGCATGGCGGCGATCGGGCCGTAGACCATGGTCACGTACAGCACCAGGATCGCCAGGATGCCGACCACCAGCGGCTTGTTGATCAGGGCCGGATCGGCCTTGGCCGGATAGCCGGCGGTCTTGAGCGCCCCGCCCAGTTCCTGTTCCCAGGCCGTCTTGCGATCCTTGAAGGCCGCCTTGTCCAGGGTCTGGCCGGGGAACGAGGCGATGGTTGTCGCGCCGATCTTCACCTGGGCCACCGAACCGGCCGGAGCGGCCTGGTTGGCGTAGGTGACGCCGGCCTTGGCCAGGTAAGACTTGGCCAGGTCGCACGAGCGGTTGAACACCGTCTTGCCCACGGGGTCGAACTGGAACGAGCAGTCGGCCGGATCGGCCACCACGGTCACCGGCGCGCTGGCCACGGCGGCGGCCAGTTGCGGATTGGCGGCCGTGGTCAGGGTCTTGAACAACGGGAAATAGGTCAGGGCCGCCAGGATGCAGCCCAGCATGATGATCGGCTTGCGGCCGATCTTGTCCGACAGCCAGCCGAAGACCACGAAGAACGGCGTGCCGATCAGCAGGGCGATCGCCACCAGCAGGTTGGTCGTGCCGCCGTCGACCTTGAGCATCTTCTCCAGGAAGAACAGGGCGTAGAACTGGCCGGTGTACCAGACCACCGCCTGACCAGCGGTCAGACCCACCAAAGCCAGAATGACGATCTTCAGATTGCCCCACTTGGCGAACGAGTCGGCCAGCGGCTTCTTGCTGCCCTTGCCCTCGTCGACCATCTTCTGGAACGACGGGCTTTCCGACAGCTGCAGGCGGATCCACAGCGACACGCCCAGCAGCAGCACCGAGATCAGGAACGGGATGCGCCAGCCGAAGGCCTGGAAGGCGTCGTCGCCCACCGCGTTGCGGGTCAGCAGGATCACGACCAGGCTGAGGAACAGGCCGAAGGTGGCCGTCACCTGGATGAAGCTGGTGTAGAAGCCGCGCCGTCCGGGCGGCGCGTGCTCGGCCACATAGGTCGCCGCCCCGCCGTATTCGCCGCCCAGGGCCAGACCCTGGACCAGGCGCATGACCACCAGGGCGATGGGCGCGGCGATGCCGATGCTGGCGTAGCTGGGCAGCAGCCCGACCACGAAGGTCGACAGGCCCATCAACAGCATGGTGACCAGGAAGGTGTTCTTGCGGCCCCAAAGGTCGCCCAGCCGGCCGAACACCAGAGCTCCGAACGGCCGCACCGCGAAGCCGGCCGCGAAGGCCAGCAGGGCGAAGATGTAGCCGGTCGTCTCGTTGACGCCCGAGAAGAAGTGCTTGGTGATGTAGGTGGCCAACGAGCCGTAGAGGTAGAAGTCGTACCACTCGAAAACGGTGCCGACCGAGGCGGCGCCGATGACCAGCCCGTCCTTGCGTCCGACGGTCCGACCGCCCTTGGCGCCCTTCACCGGTTTCGCGGCGTCGCTTCCCATTCGCATTTCCCCCGTCGCCGCTTCGGGCGATCCATCGATGTTACCGCAACCACGGAAGCCCTCACAATGAACGGCGTTCGCGGCGTTGGCGAGAGGCTAAACATGAACCGGACGAAAGCCGAAGCGTTGGCTAAAAGGAATCTTCGCCGTCCCATTTTGCGGGACGAGCCAGGCAGTTCGAGATCCCGATGAGCGTCGTCGCGGCCTATATCTACAAGGATGGCGTCAGGACCCGCGAGGTCGGCCTCGACCTCGACGACGCCCTGGACACCAAGCCCGGCGAGTTCGTGTGGATCGGCCTGTACGAGCCCAGCCAGGCCGAGCTGACCCGGCTGCAGACCCGCTTCAAGCTGCATCCCCTGGCGATCGAGGATGCGCTCAACGCCCATCAGCGTCCCAAGGTCGAGGTCTATGGCCGCGAGCTGTTCGTGGTGGCCCGCACCGCCCAGCTGGTCGACGCCCAGATCGCCTATGGCGAGACAGCGATCTTCGTCGGCCAGGGTCATCTGATCACCGTCCGCCACGGCTCGGCCCGGGCCCACACCGATCTGCGCGCCCAGCTGGAGGCCTCGCCGACCCTGCTGGCCAAGGGGTCGGACTATGTGCTGCACGCGGTGCTCGACTTCGTGGTCGACGGCTACCTGCCGATCATCCAGGCGCTGGAGGACGAGGTGCTGGACATCGAGCGCCGCACGCTCGAGGCCTTCCTCAGCCACGACGAGGTCAAGCGCCTGTTCCACCTGCGGCGCGACCTGATCCGCTTCAAGCGGGTGCTGTCGCCGATGGCCGAGGTCTGCGGGCGGCTGGAGCACCTGGACACGCCCTGCCTGGACGACGACGTCCGGCCCTATTTCCGCGACGTCCTCGATCATACGCAGAAGGTCGAGGGCATGGTCGACGCCCTGCGCGAGGTGATCACCTCGGTGTTCGAGGCCGCCTCCCTGCTGGAACAGCAGCGGCAGAGCGCCATCACCCGCAAGCTGGCCGCCTGGGCTGCGATCCTGGCCGTGCCGACCGCGGTGGCCGGCGTCTACGGCATGAACTTCGAGCACATGCCGGAGCTGAAATGGACGTGGGGCTATCCGGCGGTGATGGCCGGGGTCGCCGGGGTGATCGGGTATCTGTACTGGCGGTTCAAGCGGAACGGGTGGCTGTAGGAAGCCCCATCCAGAAAAAATTGTCATCCCGGACAAGGCCCGCAGGGCCGCAGATCCGGGATCGCCGGAAGCGCTGAGTCCACGCGTCGGTCCCGGATCTTCGCGCTGCGCGCTCGTCCGGGATGACAGCTTTATTGAAGAAGACGCCTTTAGCTCGCCCAGGCCCGCGCGGGGTGCAGGAAGCGCCCGGCTTCCGCGCCGCCGCGCAGGAACACCCGCACCTCGGCGGCGCGCCCTGAAGCGGCGATGCGGTTGGCGAGATCTCGGGCGGCGGCTTCGGCGCGGCCGCCGCGTTCAAAGGTCAGCTCGGCCTCGAGGGCCTCGGAGCGCACGGACCAGCCTTGTTCGGCCGGGGCGACGGAAATCAACAGAGCCATGACGAGCTCCTTACGCAAATCGGACTTTGGGGTGCGCCGGATGAGGCGCCTACGAGCGGAGTTTTCGGGCGCCGGACCGGCCCCGAAACATCGAGGTCAGACCGACATTCGCCCTACGAGGGGATGACATCGACACATCTTATAGGCTCGCATCTTCACAACTTGACGACACTGCTAGGCCTCGGGCGCAACTGACGCGAGCCAGAACTCCTGGCCCCGTTTTTAGTTTCTCGGGTCGTTGGATGATCTGCGGCCAGGGTCAGAAAATCTGCCGAGACTCAATTCCTATCTTTTTGATAGGTTTTTAGCGGCGACGTCTTTTCCCTCCCCTTAGGCGGCGCCGGCGCGCGCCGCGCGAACCCGTCGGGGGATGGGTGTTCGCGCGGCGCGTTTAGCCGTCCTACTTGTCCAGGTGCGCCTTGATCAGCGACCGGCCCGCGCGCGCCACGGCCCGCACCGGGCCGCTGGGACCCAGGGTGACGCGGGCGGTGTACGAGCCTTCCATCAGCAGCATCAGGCCGTCGGCCAGGTCGTCGTCCGCCGCGCCGGCCCGCTTGCACAGGTCGACCAGACGGGCGTGAAGCTGCTGCTTGTAGGCCACCGACACCTTCTGGGCCGGGTGATCGGCTTCATGCAGTTCGATGGCGGCGTTGGACAGCGGGCAGCCGTGGACGTCGGCGTTGCAGGCCTTGGTCTCGAAGGCGTCGAAGATCGCCTCCAGTTGCACGCGGGGATCGCCGCAGGTGCAGCCGGTGATCTCGTCCCACCAGATCCAGTAGTCGCGTTCCTGCTCGCGCAGCACCTCGGCGACCAGCTCGTCCTTCGACGGGAAGTTGCGATACAGCGTCATCTTGGTGGCGTCGGCCTCGTGGGCGATCGCCTCGACGCCCACCGCGCGGATGCCGTGCTGATAGAACAGCTCGCGGGCCGTTTCGAAGATCCGGTCGCGGGCCGGTCGTTTGGACAACGGAGCGCTCACGGGCGCCTCCAACTCGTCCACCTTGCCCCCGCCAGAATTTCTCGCAGCCATTTTCAACGCACCTCACCTTGACGTGAGAGTTACCGGTCAGTATCTCTCACAGCGCGGATGATACCGAACGGTACCGTCACATACGACTACATCGTCACAGATGGACGTCACGTCAAGCAACAGCAACTGCGACATTTGATCTTTTAGTCCCGGAACGGAGCGTAAGCCATGCCCCCGAGCGCAAGCCAAGACATAGCCCCGCCCGCCCGAGCCCAATGGCTGGCCGGCCCCGTCCGTTCCTTCCGCAAGCTGATCGGCCAAGGCGCCGACGGTCCGTCCGGTCAGGACTGGGCCGCATCGCCAAAGGCCCGATCCAAATCCCGGCGTCCCGTCTGGGAATGAAAAACTCGATCTCTCCTCTCCGCCTCCTTTGTCCGACAGGTCCGCATATGTCCCTCCGCCCCGTCTTCACCTCCTTTGCCGGTCTGGCCGCCATGGCCGTGCTGGCCGCCTGCAGCGCGCAGGCCAGGCAGGAAGCCGCCCCGCCGCCCGCCCAGGTCACCATCACCGCCGTGGCCTTCAAGGAGCTGCGCCAGTGGGATGACTTCACCGGCCGCCTCGAGGCCATCGACACCGTCGACATCCGTCCGCGCGTCGGCGGCTACATCGACGGCGCCCGGTTCGAGGAAGGCGCCCGGGTCCGCAAGGGCCAGGTGCTGTTCCAGATCGACGCCCGCCCCTACCAGGCCGAGGCCAACCGCGCCGCCGCCGAGGTGGATCGCGCCAAGGCCCAGCTGAACCTGGCGGTCGTCAACCGCGAGCGCGGCCGCCGGCTGATCGAGCAGAACGCCCTGGCCCAGAGCGAGTTCGACCGTCTCTCGGCGGAAGAAAAAGCCGCCCAGGCCAATGTCGCCGCCGCCAGCGCCGCCTATCAGACCGCCCGCCTGAACCTGGAATGGACCCGGGTGGTCTCGCCGATCGACGGTCGGGTCTCCAAGGCCGTGATCACCCGCGGCAACCTGGTCACCCCGGCCGACCTGCTGACCACGGTCGTGTCGGACACCCCGATCTACGCCGCCTTCAACGCCGACGAGCAGACCTTCCTGAAGTACGCCTCGGCCGAACGCGGCAAGGCCAGCCCGGTCTATATGGGCCTGATGACCGAGGACGGTTATCCGCACCAGGGCCAGCTGAAGTTCATCGACAACGCCATGGACGCCAAGAGCGGGACGATCAGCGGCCGGGCGATCTTCGCCAATGCCGACGGCCGGTTCACCCCGGGCCTGTTCGCCCGCATCCGCATGGTCAGCGACACCGCCGCGACGGTGGCCCTGGCCCCCGACCGCGCGGTGGCGACGGACCTGGGCAAGCGCTTCGTCGTGGTGGTCGGCGCCAACAACAAGGCCGAGTACCGCCCGGTCGAGATCGGCCCGCTGGCCGGCAACCTGCGCATCATCCGCACGGGCCTGAAGCCCGGCGATCGGGTGATCGTCGGCGGCCTGCAGAAGGTCAAGCCGGGCGACACCGTCAACCCGGTGGTGGTCAAGACCGACCTGACCAGCGACCTCTCCCAGTTCGAGACCGGCCCGCAGCGCGTCGCGGTGATCAACTCGGTTTCCCAGAACTGACCCTCCTCTAAATCCGCTCATCCCGGCGAACGCCGGGATGAGCGAATCCGGAATTCGCTTTCGAGGCCGGATTTGAACCGGCCCACGCCCCCTCTTTGCCTCCTCCCCGGACGCCTCCCATGAATTTCTCCAAGTTCTTCGTGAACCGGCCGCGCTTCGCCGCCGTGCTCTCGATCGTCATCTTCATCGCCGGGTTGGTGGCTCTGCCGCGCCTGCCGATCTCGGAATATCCCGAGGTGGTGCCGCCGACCGTGGTCGTGCGCGCCGCCTATCCGGGCGCCAACCCCGCCGTCATCGGCCAGACCGTCGCCGCGCCGCTGGAGCAGGCGATCAACGGCGTCGAGGGCATGATCTACCAGTCGTCGCAGTCGGCTTCCGACGGCGCGATGATCCTGACCGTCACCTTCGCCCTCGGGACCGATCTCGATAAGGCCCAGGTGCAGGTGCAGAACCGCGTCGCCCAGGCCCTGCCGAAACTGCCCCAGGCGGTGCAGCGCATCGGCGTGACCACCGACAAGGCCTCGCCCGACCTGACCCTGGTCGTGCACATGATCTCGCCCAACAACCGCTACGACATGCTGTACCTCAGCAACTACGCGCAGCTGAACGTCCGCGACCGCCTCAAGCGCGTCGACGGCGTGGGCGACGTGCAGATCTTCGGGGCCGGTTCGTACTCGATGCGGATCTGGCTGGACCCGGAAAAGCTGGCCTCGCTGAACATGACGGCCGGTGATGTGGTGAAAGCCCTGCGCGAGCAGAACGTCCAGGTCGCCGCCGGCCAGCTGGGCGCGCCCCCCACCCCGGGCGGCGCCGAGTTCCAGCTGTCGGTCAACGCCCCCGGCCGCCTGACCGACGAGGAGCAGTTCCGCGAAGTCATCATCCGCTCGGGCGCCAACGGCGAGATCACTCACCTGGGCGACGTGGCCCGGGTCGAGATGGGCGCCAACAACTACGCCCTGCGATCCTTGCTCGACAACAAGTCGGCCGTCGCCATGCCGATCTTCCAGCGCCCGGGCTCCAACGCCCTGGCCATGGCCGCCGACATCAAGAAGACGATGAAGGAGCTGAAGAAGGAATTCCCGGAAGGCGTCGACTACGAGATCATCTACGACACCACCGCCTTCGTGCAGGAATCGATCAACTCGGTGATCCACACCCTGATCGAGGCCATCATCCTGGTCGTGCTGGTGGTGGTGCTGTTCCTGCAGGGCTGGCGCGCCTCGATCATTCCGCTGATCGCCGTGCCCGTCTCGCTGATCGGCACCTTCGCCATCCTGCTGATGCTGGGCTTCGGCCTCAACGCCCTGACCCTGTTCGGCCTGGTCCTGGCCATCGGCATCGTGGTCGATGACGCCATCGTCGTGGTCGAGAACGTCGAGCGCAACATCGCCGACGGCCTCGAGCCGGCGGCCGCCACCCGCAAGGCCATGAGCGAGGTCACCGGACCGATCATCTCCACGGCCCTGGTGCTGTGCGCGGTGTTCATCCCGACCGCCTTCATCAGCGGCCTGTCGGGCCAGTTCTACCGCCAGTTCGCCCTGACCATCGCCATCTCGACGGTGATCTCGGCCTTCAACTCCCTGACCCTGTCGCCGGCCCTGGCCGCCGTGCTCCTCAAGAGCCACGACGCGCCCAAGGACCGCTTCCAGAAGATGATCGACGCGGCCCTGGGCTGGTTGTTCAACCCGTTCAACCGCATGTTCGCCAAGGCGTCCAACGGCTATGTCCGCAATGTCGGCCGCACCCTGGGCAAGTCGACCGCGGGCCTGGTGGTCTACGGCATCCTGCTGGCCCTGACGGTCTTCGCCTTCGCCAAGACCCCGGGCGGCTTCGTGCCGCAGCAGGACAAGGCCTATGTGGTCGCCGTCGTGCAACTGCCCGACGCGGCCTCGCTGGACCGCACCGAAGCGGTGATCCGCCAGATGGGCGACATCGCCATGAAGGTGCCGGGCATCAAGCACTCGGTGGCCTTCCCCGGCCTGTCGGCCAACGGCTTCATCAACAGCCCCAACTCCGGCGCGGTGTTCTTCCCGCTGTCCGACTTCAAGGACCGCAAGGACAAGTCGATGTCGGCCAACGCCATCGTCGGCGAGCTGAACGCCAAGTTCGGCGCCATCCCCGACGCCCAGATCGCGGTCTTCCCGCCGCCTTCGGTGCAGGGGCTGGGCACGATCGGCGGCTTCCGCATGCAGATCGTCGACCGCGCGGGCCTGGGCCCGGATGAGCTGAACAAGCAGACCCAGAACCTGATCGACAAGGCCCGCAAGGACCCCGCCCTGGTCGGCGTGTTCTCGACCTACCAGGTCAGCGTGCCGAAGATCGAGGCCAACATCGATCGCGAGAAGGCGCGGGCTTCGGGCGTCTCCCTGACCGACCTGTTCGAGACCATGCAGGTCTATCTGGGCTCGCTGTACGTCAACGACTTCAACCGCTTTGGCCGCACCTACGAGGTCAACGTCCAGGCCGACCAGAAATTCCGCATGCAGCCCGAGCAGATGCTGCGCCTGCAGACGCGGAACGCCGACGGCCAGATGATCCCCCTGGGCGCCTTCGTCAGCTTCAAGGAGGCCACCGGCCCCGACCGCGAGAGCCACTACAACGGCGTGCTCACGGCCGAGATCAACGGCGGCCCGGCCCCCGGCTATTCGACGGGCCAAGCGCAAAAGGCGCTGGAGGACCTGGCCAAGCAGGAGCTGCCCAACGGCATGGGCTTCGAATGGACCGAGCTGACCTATCAGCAGATCCTGGCGGGCAACACGGCGATCTATGTCTTCCCGCTGTGCGTGCTGCTGGCCTTCCTGGTGCTGGTCGCCCAGTACGAAAGCTGGACCCTGCCGCTGGTGGTGATCCTGATCGTGCCGATGACCCTGCTGTCGGCCCTGGCCGGCGTGCTGCTGACCCATGGCGACAACAACATCTTCACCCAGATCGGACTGATCGTCCTTGTGGGGCTGGCGTGTAAGAACGCCATCCTGATCGTCGAATTCGCCAAGGAGCGAGAGGAGCATGGCGACACGCCGCTGCAAGCGGTGCTGGAAGCCTGTCGCCTGCGCCTGCGGCCGATCCTGATGACCTCGATCGCCTTCATCATGGGCGTGGCCCCTCTGGTCACCTCGCACGGGGCCGGCGCCGAGATGCGCCGCGCCATGGGCGTGGCGGTGTTCTCGGGGATGCTGGGGGTGACGGTCTTCGGCCTGATCCTGACCCCGATCTTCTACTTCGTGATCCGCCGCAACACCGCCCGCAAGGCGGCGCTGAAGGCGGAGCGGGCCACCCCGGTGGAGGCGCACTGATGAACGCCTTCACCGCTCCCCTCCATCACCCAAAGCGTTTGTCATCCCGGACAAGCGCGAAGCGCGCCGATCCGGGACCGACGCCTGAGCTCAGCGCTCCCGGCGGTCCCGGATCTGCGGTCCGTCGGACCTTGTCCGGGATGACAGCCTTTGTTGCCTCCCCCATTCCTAACCCTTCCCCGATCCGCCGACGGGAAGGGAGACCTCAGAGGTCACCCATGACTGCCTTGAAACTCAGCTTTATCGTCGGCGCTTCGGCGCTCCTCCTCGCCGCCTGCGCCGTGGGGCCGGACTACAAGACCCCCGTCACCGCGCCGGTGGTGCTGCAGAACGCCCCGGCCGGCGCCTTCACCACCGCCAGTCCCGAGGCCCAGTGGTGGAAGGCGTTCAACGATCCGGTCCTCGACAGCCTGGTCACCCAGGCCCTGTCGGGCAACCTCGACATCCGCGTCGCGGTCGCCCGGGTGGACGAGGCCCGCGCCCTGTTCAAGGACGCCCGCCTCGACCAGGTCCCGCGGGTCACCGCCAGCGGCGCCTACGTCAAGAGCGACCAGCAGCAGCCGGGCTCCGGCGGCCAGCGCGTCGAGAGCGAGACCTACCAGGCCGGCTTCGACGCCGGCTGGGAGATCGACCTGTTCGGCCGCGTCCGCCGGGGCGTGGAAGCCGCCCGGGCCGAATCCGGGGCGGCCCAGGCCGACCTGCGCGACGCCCAGGTGACCATCGCCGCCGAGGTGGCCCGGAACTACCTCGAGCTGCGCGGCGCCCAGGCCCGCCTGGCCGTGGCCGAGCGCAACCTCGAGACCCAGCGCGAAACGGTGCGCCTGACCAAGGTTCGCTACGACGCCGGGGCCGGCAATCCGATCGACGTCGCCAGCGCCCAGGCCCGCCTGAACGCCACGGAAGCGGTGATCCCGGCCCTGATCACCGCCGAGACGCGCGCCAATTACCGGCTGTGCGTGCTGATCGGCCAGCGGCCCGGCGCCCTGGACGCCGTGCTGGTCGCCAGGACCACCGAGGTCACGCCGCTGATCGCCGCCCTGCCGATCGGCGACGCCGCCGATCTGCTGCGCCGGCGGCCCGACGTCCAGGCGGCCGAGCGTCGCCTGGCCGCTCAGACCGCCAAGGTGGGGGTGGCCACGGCCGACCTCTTCCCGCGCGTCCGGGTGACGGGCTTCATCGGCTTCCTGTCGGGCACGTCGTCGGGCTTCGGCAACAGCGCCAGCCAGGCCTGGTCGGTGGCCCCGTCGGTCAGTTGGCCGGCCCTGGACCTGGGCGGCGCGCACCAGCGCCTGAAGGCCGCCGAGGCCCGCAACGACGCCAGCCTGGCCGTCTACGACCAGACCGTCCTGCGGGCGCTGGAAGACCTGGAGACCGCCCTGGTCGCCTATCGCCAGCAACAGGCCCAGCTGGTCAGCCTGACCAACCAGGCCGCCGCCTCGCGCCGCGCCGCCGAACTGGCCCGCATCCAGTACAAGGAGGGCGGCATCGACTTCCTGGTGCTGCTCGACGCCGAGCGGACGCTGCTGGCGGCCGAGGACTCGATGACGGTGGCCGAGACCGGCGTGAACACCAACGTCGTGGCGATCTACAAGGCGCTGGGCGGGGGCTGGACGTCGTAACGGCGAAAGTTATCCACAGGGGTGGCAGCCGGGGACACGCCCTTGCGGCGTGTCCCCAAGCATGGTCGCGGCGTTTCCGGAGAAGCGGGGGAGGATCTCGGGGCTGGGCCCCAAGCCCAAGACATCCCCACCTGGGGCCTGACCTTCCAGCTCAAGCTGATGGCCGCCCTCGAAGCGGCCTGGACGAGCATCGAGGCCTCCACCGACCCCGCCGTCATCCGCCAGGCCCGCGACAAGGCGAAAGCCGTCGGCGACCTGGCCGCCATGGCCCGCAAGGTCGTGCTGATCATGCCGACGCCGCGCGGCAAGCCGAAATTGGCCGAAACGGCCGCCGCCGGCCTGCACGCCGCCCAGGGCGTGGCGAACGTGAGCGCGATGATCATGGCCTCGACGCCGGGGATCGCCCCCGCGCCCGTGGAGGCCCCAGTGGCCGCCCCAGTGGCGGCTCAGGCCGAACACGCCCGCCGCGCGCTGGACAAGCTCAAGGGCGGCGGACGACGCGGACGGTTGTGAGGCGCGAGGGGGTTACGCAACCGCGTCTAGCCCCCTACCTGAGCCGCATGACCAGACCCGTCCTGCTCCAGATCCTGCTCGGCGCCGCCCTCGTGGCCGCCGGCGTCGCCGCCGCCTTCACCCAGACCGGCGACGCCTGGCGCCTGGGCGGCGCGGTGACCGCGACGATCGGCGTGATCGTGGCGCGGCGGGCGGTGCGGGTGATCCTGCGGCGGCGGTAGGGGGCGAGCCATACACCTGCCCCCTCCGCCGTCATTCCGGGCCTTGTGCCCGGAACCCCTCGTTGATGGGGGCTTGCGCCGAGCGAACGTTCCGAAGGTCAGCTAGGGGTGGGTTTCGGACCTTGGCTACAGCCTCGCTGCGGGCTCAGTTAGCCAGATACCAACCGACCAGCAGTGGCGGTCATCGCCATCGACCGGTCCTTCGATCGCGACTCGGAGCTCTCTAACTCGCGGAGCATATTCGAACAGAGACAATGGACAATCGCCCTCACCGTAGAAATACAGATCGGGATCCGCTCGCGTCGCTCGAGCCGTCGTGGATATTGCATAGTTCAGATGAGTGCCCGCCGCTGGCTCCTGCCCGAGTTTGAGTCCGACCCAGCCGTGAGAGCCGTCAAAATGCGCCTCGACCTCAGCGACCAGCGGATGCCTGCGCCAGTAGGCTGGATCGTGGACCTTCGCGCCGAAGATTAGATCGTGTGGCACAGGCTCTTCATCGGTCATGCGCCCAAGCTAGCGCGAAGGCGAAGGGCCGCAATGGGGTCGGGTGCGGAAATGAGCCCCACGCCCGAAACCAGACCTTGGGCGCCATTCCGGAAAGCGGACGGGGCGAAGGTCTGTTCGGGGTGGAAAGCGAAGATGTTGATTGTAGCGGTCGCGTGCGCCACGGTCGGTTTATGAACGACCACGAACGAGGCTTTCTGGCCTTCCTTGTTGAACCAACGCGACGTCGGATGGAGACTTTGCTCGAGTTGGGCGAGAAGCGCAGGGCCAAAGCTCGGTCATTGTTGGATCATGCTGTCCGCCTCGACCCACGTTATGCTCAACACCTGACAGGCAGTGACGCGTTTACAGCCCAGGTGGAAGCCATGTTGGCAAAGAGAGGCGCCCCGGCCACTTGTTACGTCTTAGCCGCCGGGAGCGACTTGGATGGACGGGTGATGCCTTTGGGGGAAGCGCTCGATGCAATCATCGGCATGGGAAACGGAGCGTTCGTGTCTTGCATCCCCGGCCGGTTGGGATTCTTTGAGTACGAGAGTATGCAGTCGTCTTACCTCCTGCAACGCTAGTGACTGCTTTGGGTCGGTTGCAGACCCCAGGCCACCTAGGCTTTCATGCAAGAACCGCCGGCTCGGAGGTCGCAATGAAAGCACTGGTCGTAGCTTGCACCTTGGCCATCACGTTCTCTCCGTGCGCGGAAGCGAGCGAGTTAAAGGGGCCAGCGCGCTTTTGCGGTTACTCCCCCATAATTGATCTCCTGCCTGGCGAGGAGATTACGACGTTGGAGGGCGGCGTCCACGGAGGGAGCTTCCGGTGGAAAGGAGCGTTCGGCTCGCTCGACGTTCGCGGAATAGGTTGGGCCGGGCGACCGGATGGCGAACTCGTCGAACAGCCAATAGACACGCGACCGGCAAGGTTCGCGCAGCGGCAGGTGAGTGGGCGTTACGAGGTCGCCATATGGAACGGCGCCCATGGCGTCGCCTATATCAGCTCGCCAAGACCTCTGACGGCGGGCCAGATCGAGGCCATTGGCCGGGTGAATCTGTTCGAGGAGGGGCAGACGCCTTCGGGCTGCAACCTGCGAACGGCCTTTTCCTGGGACTAGCGACCGCGGCCGGCTGTCCAAGGTCTGCTCAGGGTCGCTCGCGGACCTACTTGCCGCTCGCGCGCGACATCAATTGCGGCTTCGATTATTTCAATTCCGATCTCGTTCGAGAACGTGTTGATCGTGAGATCTCCATGCTCCGGGACGCTGACGTCGAACAGGACATCACCATCGCCGGTCAGGATTTCGAGCCTCACGCCGTCGAAACTGACATCGCTCGCCCACTGGTACTCAAACTTGCCGCTGGTCGTGCTGAGTGTTCCCATAGGTCTAGCTTAGCCGCGTCGCCCAACGTCCGACCAGGGTCGTAAGCCGACATCAGCCAGCCTCCCAATTCTCATCCCCTCAACACCCCCACCTCGAACACCGCCCCCGCCTCGCCCTCGACCAGCCCGATCCGCCCCGAACTCGCCGCCAGCAGCGACCGGGCGATCGACAGGCCCAGGCCCGTCCCGCCGGTCTCCCGCCGGCTTGTGAAGAACGGTTCGAACAGGCGCTCGCGGTCAGCCGGTGGGACGCCCGGGCCGTCGTCCGACACCCGCAGCACCACCTCGTCGCCGACGACCGCCGCCACGATCCGCACCGTCCGCGCCCCGGCCTGGCGGCTGTTCTCGACCAGCGTGGTCAGCACCGTCTCGACCGTCGCCTCGGGCGCGGCGACCAGGGGCAGGCCCTCCGGCAGGTCCAGCACCACGGCGATGTCGCGGCCCTGCGCGTCGGCGACCCGGCGCGCCACCGGGGCCAGCTCGGACGCCACGCCGGCCTGCGGCATGGCCATGTCGGCCCGGGCCAGGTCCATCAGCCGGCCGACCAGTTGCGAGAGCCGGGCGCTGTCGGCCGAGATGTTGCCGAGGAACCGGCGGCGCTCGGCCTGGCTCATCGTGTCGAAATGGTCGTCCAGCAGCTCGACCGCCCCGGTGATCCCGGCCAGCGGCGTCTTGAACTCGTGGCTGACCGCGGCGGCGAAGTCGCGCAGGTAGCGGGAGCGCACCGCGATGGCGTCGGCCATCACCCGGAAGTCCTGGTAGAGGTCGCGGATCTCGACGGCGGCGGTGGCGGGGGTCTCCGGGACGCTGCCCTGACCGGCGGCCACGCTGCGGGTGGCGGCGCTCAGCGCCTCGATCGGCCGGGTCACGCCRCGCGACACCAGGCCCGACAGCAGCACCAGCAGCAGGATCGTCGCCCCCGCCCCGATCAGCAGCTTGCCCCGGTCCTGGTAGACGCCGCGGAACAGCGCCCGGGGCGAGCGCGACAGCAGCAGCGCCCCGACCACCTGGCCGTTGACCACCACCGGCCGCGCATGGTGCAGGCGCACGGCCGAGGCGCGGCTGAGCCACTCGAACGAATAGCGCGGATGATAGGCCCCGTTGCGGCGCAAGACCGTGCGCGCATGGCCGTGCAGCGCCGCCCGGATCTCGGGCAGGGTCGCCAGGCTGCCGCCCTGCCCCAGGCCCCGCACCACCACGCCGTGGCGGTCGACGATCAGGATCGAGGCCAGGGTGCTGCGGCTGGTCTGGTCGAAGATCGGCTCCAGCAGTTCGGCGGCGGCCTCGGCCTTGGGATCGGCGGTCGCCCCGGGCGTCGCGGCCGGTCGCTCGGGCAGCAGGGGCGAGCTGCGCAGGTCCACGCTGGTCGACTCGGGACGGTAGTAGCCGGGGTCGTCGCGGGCGTCGGGGTCGGCCGGCGTCAGGTCGCGCACGGCGCCGGGCCACAGATTGGCGGCGGCCGAGGCCAGGGCCGCGCCCTGCGAGGTCAGCTCGGCCTCGGTCTGGCGGATCAGGGTGTTCTCGTAGGTCCGCAGGAACACCGCGCCGATGGCCGGCATGGCGGCGGCGAACAGCAGCACGGTCAGCAGGATGGCCCGCAGGCGCAGGGCCGGCCACCAGCGCCGCAGCCAGCTGCTCATCCAGCCACGCCTGCGCACGCGCCGAGCCGGTAGCCGATCCCGGCCCGCGTCTCGATCACGTCGTGCCCGCCCACTCCGGCGAACTTGGCCCGCAGGTTGCGCACATGGCTGTCGATGGTGCGGTCGGTCACCGCGAAGCCGGGCCCGCGCAGGCGGTCGATGATCGCGTCGCGGCTGAACACCTTGGTCGGGGTCGCGGCCAGGGTGCGCAGGATCGTGAACTCGGTGACGGTCAGCGACACCTCGCCGCCCGCCCACGCCGCGCTCCAGGCCTCGGGGTCCAGGCTCAGCTTGCCCCGGACGATCTGGCCGTCGGCCGTTCCCGCGTCCGCCGTCTTCCCGCCGGCGCGCCGCAGGATCGCCTGGACCCGGGCCACCACCTCGCGCGGGCTGAACGGCTTGACCACATAGTCGTCGGCGCCCAGCTCGATGCCCAGCACCCGGTCGATCTCGTCGTCGCGCGAGCTGAGGAACAGGATCGGCAGATCGCCCTGGGCCCGCAGCCGGCGACAGACCTCCAGCCCGTCCAGGCGCGGCATGTTGATGTCCAGCACCACCAGGTCGGGCGTCCGCTCGGCCACCGAGGCCAGGGCCGCCTCGCCGTCGGCCGCCTCGCGGGTCTCCAGCCCGACCTTGGCCAGGGCGAACACCAGGAGCTGGCGGATATGGGGATCGTCGTCGACGACCAGGATCGTGCGCTGCATGGCGCTCATGTTCAGTGCTCCGGGCTTTCGGTCAACGGCAAGACGTCCTGGGCGGTCGCGGGCGTTTCGTAAGGAGGCGGCGGCTCGGGCGGCGGCGGACCCGACGGGCGGCCGTCGCACTGCCGCGGATAGCCCCGGACGCTGTGGACCAGCGGACGCTCGCGCTCCAGGGCGCGGACCCGTTCCAGCCGCAGGGCGCCGCGCGGCGTCCAGGCGCGCCAGTCGGACTGCCGGGTCCGCAGGTCGATCAGGGCTCGCTCCCGCACCCAGGCGACGCGGTCGGCCAGCTCGGGCGAGGTCGAGCGGCGCTCGGCCTCGACCAGCGAGACCAAGGCCGAGGGACCCAGAAGGCTCAGATAGCAGACGTCCAGCTCCGGCCCCTGGCCGCCCATCTCGCGGGCGTGGCGGACGTTCCAGGCGGCGGCGACCGCGTCCAGATCGACGACGCAGCCGGCGGTCAGCACCAGCACGGCGGCGGCCGCGTTGGCGTTGATCAGCCAGGCCCCGCTCTTGGCGCGCAGCATCCGCCAGCAGATCAGCACCAGGCCGAGGCCGACCAAGCCCATCCACAGCAGGGCCGAGATCCGCAGTTCGGTGAGGGAATAGGCCCGCACATAGTCCACCGTGCGCAGGATGCTGGAGGCGACCAGGAACAGGTTCTGGCCCACCCAGACCACCACCAGGATGCGGATCAGCGGAACCTTCGCGGTCGGCCTGCGCGGGTCCAGGGCGATCAGCACGAACAGGCCGGCCAGCAGGGCCGTGGCGATCAGCGGATAGGCCCCGCGATGGGCGTACTCCGCCAGGGTCAGGCCGGCCGGCGGTCCGGCCCCGCCCCACAGGATCACGGCGTCCAGCCCGTTCTGCAGCGCGAACAGGGCGTTGAAGACGATCAGCGACAGGGTCACCGAGGCCACCGAGACCCCGGCGAGCGAGCCCCCAGAGGTCGAGAAGGCCGGCCGGATCCTGCCGACCGACAGGGCGCGGCGACGGCGCGGCCGCAGCATGCTCCAGGCCAGGGTCAGCACCGTCAGCCAGAAGAGGGTCCGGAAGACCAGGTCGCCGCTGAAGGCGGGGAAGCGCAGGGCCGACAGCGCCGTGGCGATCACGGGATTGGCGGCGGCGAACAGGGTCAGGAAGATCGCGCCGCCGACCACCGGCAAGGCCAGCAGCGGCACGATCCCTCGCCAGTTCCAGGACCGCGTCGTTCGACCGGCCTTGCGCGCCCGGGCCAGGTCGATCCACGGTCCGAACAGGCCCACGACTGCCTGGGCGACCAGGCGTTGGCTCCATCGCCAGGCGTCGTCGAAGCGCGCGGCGCGCGGCAGCAGGACCGCCAGGCTGAGCGCCGCCCAGAAGAGGATCCAGGCCAGGAGACTGGGCGCCCAGGCCAGGACGATCGCCAGCACCGTCGCCGCGACCAGCGCCCAGCCGGCCTTGACGTCGCGGCGAGCGGCGGGGTGGACGGCGGTCGCGGCCAAGGTCAGCAGCAGGGCGAAGGCGCCCAGCGTCGAACCGATGTCGTGGCCCCAGAACAGCAGGTCGGCGACCACCACCAGGGCGAGCGCGGCGCTGGCCTTGAGCGCGAAGGACAGGTCGCGGGGGCGACGGGAAAGCGGCATGGCGGGCTCCGACTTCGGGAGCCTGTTGAGTGCCTTGKCGGGGTGGAGGGAAAGCGGTTCGGGCGGCGCGTTTGCCGTGCAGATTCGGTGCAGGCGAAAGGCCTTCTCCTCACCCGCAACGCGGGGGAGGTGGC
>NZ_JBFTZS010000070.1:0-13592 GCF_056406675.1 Caulobacter sp. P1_B12_2
GCCGGTGCTGGCGGCGCCCGCCGCCCGTTCTTCCGTCGCCGCAAGGTTTGCCCGTTCTCGGGCGCCAACGCGCCGAAGATCGACTACAAGGACGTGAAGCTGCTGCAGCGTTACGTCTCCGAACGCGGCAAGATCGTGCCGTCGCGCATCACCGCGGTGTCGGCCAAGAAGCAACGCGAACTGGCCAAGGCCATCAAGCGCGCCCGCTTCCTGGCTCTGCTCCCCTACGTCGTGAAGTAAGGGAGACACCACGATGAAAGTCATTCTGCTCGAACGCGTCGAAGGCACCGGCGTCCTCGGCGACGTGGTCACGGTGAAGGACGGCTTCGCCCGTAACTTCCTGCTGCCGCGTCACAAGGCCCTGCGCGCCAACTCGGCCAACATGAAGAGCTTCGAAGTTCAGCGCGCTGAAATCGAAGCCCGCAACGTCAAGAACCGCGAAGCTGCGGGCAAGTCGGGCGAAGGCCTGGACGGCAAGCAGTACGTGATGATCCGTCAAGCCGGCGAAAGCGGCCAGCTGTACGGTTCGGTCGCGGGTCGCGATGTCGCCGACGCCATCAAGGCCGAAGGCGGCAAGGTCGATCGCTCGATGATCGTCCTCGACAAGCCGATCAAGACGCTCGGCGTTCACGAAGTGAAGGTGAAGCTGCACGCTGAAGTGACCGTCACGGTCACGCTCAACATCGCGCGCAGCCAAGACGAAGCCGATCGCCAAGCGCGCGGCGAAAACGTCGTCGCCGCTCAGTTCGAAGAAGATCGCGCGGCCGAGGCCGAAGCGGCTTCGGACATGGCGGCCGGCGGCGCCGGTTCGTTCGAAGGCGACCACTACGAGTCCTAACCGCCTCGTAGCGCATTGAACTGCAAGAAGAACGGCGCGGAGCAATCCGCGCCGTTTTTTTCTGCGTCATTCCACAGAATTGCTCAGCTTGTGAGCGAACGCACGCATCCCCATCCTTTCCCAAGGGGGAGACGGGCTCCTCCGCTTCCGGAACAAAAGGCGTCAAGCGCCCCGGGAGCCATGCGAGGGGATTTCGCAAATGCGTTTCAAAAGTTTTCTGCTGACCGCCACGTCGCTGGTCGCTGTCGCCGGGGCGGCTCACGCCCAGGACACGACGCCCGCCGATGACGCCAACGCCGTCGAGCAGGTCGTCGTCACCGGCACGCGCACCACAGGCCGCTCGCGCCTCGACACCCTGGCGCCCGTCGATGTCGTGACCGCCAAGAATCTGCAACAGCGCGGCGCGACCGACATCTCGACGGCCCTGGCCGCCACCGTGCCGTCCATCAACTTCCCCCGCCCGTCCAACACCGACGGCACCGACGCCATCCGCCCGATCGTCCTGCGCGGCATGGGTCCCGACCAGACCCTGGTGCTGGTCAACGGCGCCCGCCGCCACACCTCGGCCCTGATCAATGTCAACGGCTCGGTCGGTCGCGGTTCGGCCGCCGTCGATCTGAACGCCATTCCCAGCAGCGCCATCGACCGTATCGAAGTGCTGCGCGACGGGGCTTCGGCCCAGTACGGCTCGGACGCCATCGCCGGCGTCGTCAACCTGCGCCTTCGCGAAGCCGACCACGGCGGCGGCGTGACGGCGACCTATGGCCAGTACGTCACCAGCTTCAACGGCTTCTATGGCGGCAAGCACAACATCAGCGACGGCGCGGCCGCCACGGTGGCCGCCTGGCAGGGTTTCAAACTCGGCAGCGACGGCTTCCTGACGGTTTCGGCCCAATACCGCGACCTGGATCCGACCAATCGCGCCGACAATGACCCTCGCGTCTCCCCCACGCGGATCACCGGCCGCACCGGCGATCCCAAGATCGAGGACGTTTCGGTCTATCTGAACGCCGCCAAGCCCCTCGCCGCCGGTTGGGAAGCCTATGGCTGGTACGGCTATCAGCAGCGCGACGCCAATTCGGCCGCCAGCTTCCGTCTGCCGGGCGACGCCAGCCAGAATATCCCGTCGGTCTACCCCAACGGCTACCTGCCGTTGCTGACCACCGACACCGAGGATGTCACCGCAGCCGGCGGCCTGCGCGGCGAACTGGGCGGGTTCAAGATCGACACCAACCTGGTCTACGGCAGGAACGATATCGACTTCGGCGTCGAGAACACCCTGAACCCCTCGTACGGCCCCACCTCGCCCACCAGCTTCAAGGCCGGCGGCCTGACCTATGACCAACTGACCTTCGGCCTGGACGCCAGCCGCGAAGTCGAGGTCGGCTTGGCCGGCCCGCTGAACGTCGCTTTCGGCCTGGAGGCGCGCCGCGAAGGCTTCGAGATCAACGCCGGCGAAGTGGCGTCCTACGCGCGCGGCACGGCGGCCCCGACCCTCGCCTTCGGATCGCGCGGCTTCACCGGCTTCGCGCCCAGCAACGCCGTCGACGTGGATCGCCATGCCGTGGGCGTCTATCTCGACCTGGAAGGCAAGGTGACCGAGGGACTGACCGTCGGCGTCGCCGGCCGCTACGAGGACTATTCGGACTTCGGCTCCAGCACGACGGGCAAGTTCACGGCCCGCTACGACTTCAGCCCGTCCTTCGCCCTGCGCGGCGGTGTCTCGACCGGCTTCCGCGCTCCGAGCCTGCAGCAGCAGTACTACACGGCCACCTCGATCACCTATGTGGCCCAGGCCCAGCCGGGCGGCGGCACCATCCTGGTGCCGTTCGAGTCCGGCACCTATCCGTCGATCAGCCCCGTCGGACTGGCCCTGGGCGGCAAGCCGCTGAAGGCCGAGGAATCGACCAACTACTCGCTGGGCGCGGTCTATCGCAAAGGCGCCTTCGAACTGACGATCGACGGCTATCAGATCGACGTCGACGACCGCATCGTGCTGTCGGAGCTGTTCTCCAACGCGCCGGGCGCTTCCAACCCTAACGCCGCCCAGATCGGCGCTCTGCTGGCCCCCTACGGCACGACCGCCGCGCGGATCTTCATCAACGGCGTCGACACCTCGACCCGGGGCGTCGACGTGGTGGCGCGCTACAGGATCAATGACGAGCAGGCAGGCGTCTTCGACCTGACGCTCGCCGCGAACCTGAACGACTTCTCGGTCGAAAAAACCCCGGTCACCACGACCCTGGCCACGCCGCAGTCGCTGTTCGCCCGTCAGGCCACGCTGCGTTTCGAAAAGGGCACGCCGCGCGAGAAGGTCACCCTGCAAGGCGACTGGAGCAAGGATCAGTGGGGCGCGACCCTGCGCTCGACCTTCTACGGCGACGTCCTGTCGCCCGGCACGGCCAATGACGGCAGCACCGACTGGCGCACCGGCGTCAGCGGCGTCATCGACGCCGAAGCCCGCTACACCTTCCCGATCGGCCTGACGGTGTCGGCCGGCGCCGACAATCTGTTCGACCAGTACACCAACCAGATCCCGCCCAATCTCAACACCAGCGGCGCGGGGCCGTTCAGCAACTTCTCGCCCTATGGCTTCAATGGGCGCTTCCTCTACACCCGCTTGAGCTACAGCTGGTAAGCCCCTGAGCGGCTTGAACTAAGGGGAAAGGGGCGCGGCGAGCGATCGTCGCGCCCTTTTTCTTGCATCGAAATGGCTTCAGAACATACACGAAACATCCCCGTTCATCTGGGTGAGTCCCCGTCGCTCCCAACAATCGTTCGCGTTAACTTATGCCGATGTCCCTCGTCCCAGCTTTAGACCTCCGCCCGCCGTCTCAGGGCGATATCGTCGTCTCCGTCGCGCCTCACAACCTGGAGGCCGAGCAAGCGCTGCTGGGCGTGCTGCTTTACGACAACGCGGCCTATGAACGCCTGACCGACAGCCTGCAGGGCCGCCACTTCTACGAGCCCTTCCACGCGCGGCTGTTCCAGGCGATCGAGACCCATATCCGCAAGGGTCAGTTGGCCGAGCCGATCCTGCTGGCCGACGAGTTCAAGCACGATCCGGCCTTCGAGGAGCTGGGCGGCCTGCGCTACCTGGCCGACCTCGTGGACCGTGCTCCGCCCGCCGCCAATGTCGGCGACTACGCGCGCGCCGTCTTCGATCTGGCCCTGCGCCGCGATCTGATCCGCATCGGCGGCGAGATCGCCTCCACCGCCCACGGCGGGGTGAGCAAGGACGACGTCAAGCTGCCGGCCCGCGACCAGATCGAGGCGGCCGAACAGCAACTCTACACCCTGGCCGAAAGCGGCGTGGCGTCGTCGGGCTTCGTGAGCTTCGGCGAGGCCCTGCGCGGCGCCGTCGAGATGACCGCCGAGGCCTTCCAGCGCGATGGGGGCATGTCGGGCGTCGCCACCGACCTGATCGACCTCGACACCAAGATCGGCGGCCTGCACCCGTCCGACCTGATCGTGTTGGCCGGTCGTCCTTCGATGGGCAAGACGGCCCTGGCCACCAACATCGCCTTCAACGTCGCCAGGAAGTACGCCTGGGAGCCCCAGCCCGACGGCAGCAAGAAGACCGTCAGCGGCGGCGTCGTGGCCTTCTACTCGCTGGAAATGAGCGCCGAACAGCTGGCCCTGCGTATGCTGGCCGACGCCTCGGGCGTGTCGGGCGACAAGCTCCGCAAGGGCGAGATCGACGCGTCCGAGTTCGGCCGGGTGCGCGACGCGGCCATCGAGCTGCAGGAAGCGCCTCTCTACATCGACGCCACCGGCGGCATCTCCATCGCCAAGCTGACCGCCCGGGCCCGCCGCCTGAAGCGCCAGGTCGGCCTGGACCTGGTCGTCGTCGACTATCTGCAGCTGGTCACCGGCTCGGACCTGGGCTTCAACGCCAACCGGGTGCAGGAAGTCTCGCAGATCACCATGGGCCTCAAGGCCCTGGCCAAGGAGCTGGGCTGTCCCGTCATCGCTCTGTCGCAGCTGTCGCGCCAGGTCGAACAGCGCGAGGACAAGCGTCCCCAGCTGTCCGACCTTCGTGAATCGGGGTCGATCGAGCAGGACGCCGACATGGTCTGGTTCGTCTATCGCGAAAGCTACTATGTCGGCCGCTCCGAACCCCGCGAAGGCACGCCCGAGCACCTCCAGTGGCAGGAGGACCTGGACCGCCTGCAAGGCCTGGCCGAGGTGATCATCGCCAAGCAGCGTCACGGCCCCATCGGCACGGTGCGCCTGTCGTTCAACAGCGACACCACCCGCTTCGGCAACCTGGCCCGCGACCACTACTTCCACCAGCACAGCTCGGGCGGCGACGAATAGGCCTCCTGATTTGACGTGGAGGGACGGGCTGGGCCAGGGTGGCCGTCATCCCGAGTTCACGCCCGCTTAGCTTCAAGGTCGCCCGATGGAGTTCAATCCCCTGCCGGTGTCGTCCGTGGTCGGCGCGTTCCTGCTGGCGTTTCCGGCGCTGTTCTCGATCGTCAACCCGGTCGGCTCGGCCCTGATCTTTCACCAGCTTCTGGCCGATCATCCGCCCGAGACCCGCCGACGGCTGGCTCCGACGATCGCGATGTACGCCTTCGGCATCCTGCTCGGCTCGCTGCTGCTGGGCGGCTATATCCTGAACTTCTTCGGCGTCAGCCTGGGCGCCCTTCGGGTGGCCGGCGGGCTGGTGGTGGCGATCCGCGCCTGGGCGCTGCTGATGTCGCCTGAGGTCCACGCCGAGCACAAGACGGGCGACGACGCGCCGGTCCTCAGCCGCGCCGAGGACATCGCCTTCTTCCCCTTGACCATGCCGTTCACCACCGGACCCGGCGCGATCTCCGTGGCCATCGCCCTGTCGTCCCAGCGGCCGGCCGGCGGCGCCTCGGCGATCCCGTTCTTCACCGGCGCCGGCGTGGCCGTCGGGGTGATCGCGGTGCTGGTCTGGCTGCTCTACCGCGCCTCGGACCGGGTGCTGGCCTTCCTGGGCGTCTCGGGCGCACGAGTGCTGTCGCGGCTGATGGCCTTCCTGTTGATGTGCATCGGCGTGCAGATCGTCGCCAGCGGCGTCGAGAACCTGGCCGTCCAGTTCCTGGCCCGGCACTGAGGCTGCATCCGATCTCCACTGGCCTTGCGCGGCCCGCTCGGCTACGTCCCGCCTCGTGACCGAAGCCAGCCGCCTCACCCTCGACCTCGACGCCCTGGCGTCCAACCACGCCGTGCTCAAGGCCGCCGCCGGCGGGGTCGAGATCGCGCCCGCCGTGAAGGCCGACGGCTATGGCCTGGGCGCCGACCTCGTGGCCGGACGCCTGTGGGAGGAAGGCGCGCGCGGCTTCTACGTGGCCCGCCTGTCCGAAGGCGTGGCCCTGCGGCGGTCCCTGGGCGATCGCGCCGCCACCATCTACCTGCTGGACGGCGTCACGCCCGGCTCCGCCCCGGCCATCGAGGCGGCCGGCCTGACGCCGGTGCTCAACAGCCTGCCGCAGATCGAGGCCTGGAACAGCCACGCCCGCGGCCGCACCTTGGACGCCGCCCTGCACATCGACACCGGCATGAACCGTCTCGGCCTGCGCCCCGAGGAAGCCGTGGTGCTGACCGGCGCGATGGACCGGCTGAAGTTCCTGAACGTCACCCTGGTGATCAGCCACCTGGCCTGCGCCAGCGAACCCGATCACGCGCTGAACGCCCGCCAGCTCAGCCGTTTCACGGAAGCCGCCGCGCTCTTTCCCAACGCTCGACGCAGTCTCGCTAATTCCGGCGGGATCTTTCTGGACGAGTCCTTCCGCTTCGACCAATGCCGGCCCGGGATCAGCCTCTATGGCGGCGGTCCGCGCGACGTGCCGGATACCAGGATCAAGGCGGTGGCGACGCTTGAGGCGCCGATCCTCCAGGCCCGGGTCGTGCCGCGCGGCGAAAGCATCGGCTACGGCGCGGCCTTCGTCGCCCGGGAGACCACCCGCATCGCCATCCTGGCGGCCGGCTACGCCGACGGCGTGCCGCGCGCCGCCCATCCGCGCGGAGCGGTGTGGTTCGACGGCGCCCTGCGGCCGATGCTGGGTCGGGTGTCGATGGACCTGATCGCTGTCGACATCACCGACTGCGACGCCGCCCGCCCCGGCGCGATGATGCAGATCATCGGCCCGGACCTGCCCGTCGACGACGCGGCGGCCGCGGCGGGCACGACGGCCTACGAGCTACTGACCCGCATCGCGCCGCGCGCCCGGCGGATCGTCAAAGGCGCTTAAGGCCCGCGCATTCCCACGTCCGCCTTTGGCGCACCCGGCCGCCACTGTACGCTCCAGCCACTCTCGAATCAGGAGCATCCATGGCCCGTGACGGCGCCGTCTACGCCTGCCAGTCCTGCGGCGCGGTCACGACCAAGTGGTCGGGGCAGTGCTCGGCCTGCCAGAGCTGGAACAGCCTGGTCGAGGAGACCGGCGTCCGTGCGCCCGGCGCCCTGTCGGCCACCAAGGCCAGCCGCACGCGCGGCCTGCAGTTCACCGGCCTCGAAAGCGACACCCCCGCCCCGCCCCGCATCATCACCGGCGTCGACGAGTTCGACCGGGTGYGCGGCGGCGGCGTGGTGCCCGGCTCGGCCATCCTGATCGGCGGAGACCCGGGCGTGGGCAAGTCGACCCTGCTGCTGGAAGTGGTGGCCAAGGCCAGTCTGAAGGGCGTAAACTGCGCCTATATCTCGGGCGAAGAGGCGGTGGCTCAGATCCGGGGCCGCGCCGAGCGCATGGGGTTCGCCCAGGCCCCCGTGAAACTGGCCGCCGAAAGCAGCCTGCGCGACATCCTCGACGGCCTGAAGCGCGACAACTTCGACCTCGTCGTCATCGATTCGATCCAGACCATGTGGAGCGACGCCCACGAGGCCGGTCCCGGCACGRTCACCCAGGTGCGCGCCTGCGCCCAGGAACTGGTGCGCCTGGCCAAGAAGAAGGGCGTGGCCATCCTGCTGGTCGGCCACGTCACCAAGGACGGCCAGATCGCCGGTCCCCGCGTGGTCGAACACCTGGTCGACGCCGTGCTCAGCTTCGAAGGCGAGCGCGGCTATCCGTTCCGCATCCTGCGCGGCGCCAAGAACCGTTTCGGGGCCACCGACGAGATCGGCGTGTTCGAGATGGGCGACTCAGGCCTGCGCGAAGTGAAGAACCCCTCGGCCCTGTTCCTCAACGAGGGCGGCGAGCGGGCGGCGGGCGCGGCGGTGTTCGCCGGCATCGAGGGATCGCGGCCCGTCCTGGTGGAGTTCCAGGCCCTGGTCGCGCCCTCCGCGTACGGAACGCCCAGGCGCGCCGTGGTCGGATGGGATTCCGGACGCCTGGCGATGGTGTTGGCTGTGCTTGAATCGCGCTGCGGCCTTGGTTTTGGCAACAAGGACGTCTATCTGAACGTCGCTGGCGGCCTGCGGATCACCGAGCCGGCGGCGGACTTGGCGGCGGCGGCGGCCTTGGCCTCTTCGGCCCTGGACATCGCCCTGCCGCAGGACTGCGTCGTCTTCGGCGAGGTCAGCCTGTCCGGTGAAGTGCGGCCCGTGAGCCGTATGGAGACACGTTTGAAAGAGGCCGCGAAACTCGGCTTTGGTCGAGCTCTGGGACCGTTGTCGGGTCTGCCCGAAGGCGGCGGAGCCCTGCCGGTGGCGGGCGTGGCCAGACTGGCCGACGCGGTGCGCCGCATTGGCGACGAGATCTGGGGCCAGCTGACGTGACGCCTTTCGACATCATCTTCGGCCTGATCCTGCTGGTTTCGGCCCTGGTCGGCTTCGCCCGCGGCGCGTCGCGCGAGCTGACCTCGGCTCTGTCGTTCATCGTCGCCGCCCTGCTCTCCCTGCTGGCCCTGCGCATCACCGGTCCGCTGTTTCGCGGCTTGATGGATCCCGACTGGGCGGCGACGGCCGCCGCCATCCTGGTCACCTTCGTCATCATCTTCGTGGTCCTGCGCCTGCTGGGCGCCCAGATCACCAAGACGCTGCACGCCGACGGCGCTCTGGGCACGCTGGACCGCCTGATGGGCCTGGCGTTCGGCCTGCTGCGCGGCTTGGTGGTGCTGGGCGTGTTCAGCCTGGTGTTCCACATGGCCACCCCGCCCGACCGCGTCCCCAGCTGGATGTCGAAGTCGGCGCTGTACCCCCTGTCGAACGCCGCCGGCCGCGTCCTGAAGGTGTTCGCCCCCAAGGGCGCTGGCCTGGCCGGCAAGCTGGCCCCCGCCATTGAGGACGCCGTCCACGACGGCGCCAGCGACAAACCGTCCCGCCGCAAGTCAGGCGAACCGGGTTATGATAAGGACCAGCGTCGCTCCGTCGACGATCTGGTGGAGAAATCGCGATGACGTCCTTCGGCCAGTCGACCGACCGCTTCTCCTCCGCGCCGTGGCGTGATCCCGAGGACGACACCCTGCGCCTCGAATGCGGGGTCTTCGGCGTCTATGGCGTTCGCGACGCCGCCGCCGTCACCGCCCTGGGCCTGCACGCCCTTCAGCATCGCGGCCAGGAAGCCTGCGGCATCGCCGCCTTCGACGGCCAGCGCTTCCACACCGAACGCCACATGGGCCACGTGGGCGACGCCTTCACCGGCAACGACCTGGTCCAGCGCCTGCCGGGCGGCATGGCCATCGGCCACACCCGCTACTCCACGGCCGGGGGCGCCGGCATCCGCAACGTCCAGCCGATGTTCGCCGATCTTGAGACCGGCGGCGTGGCCATCGCCCACAACGGCAACCTGACCAACTTCCTCACCCTGCGCGAGCGCCTGGTCCAGGAAGGCGCGATCTTCCAGTCGACCTCGGACTCCGAGGTGATCCTCCACTTGATCGCCCGCTCGCGGAAGGCCCGCATCGTCGACCGCTTCATCGACGCCGTCGGCCAGATCGAAGGCGGCTACGCGATCGTGGCCATCACCAACAAGAAGATGATCGGCCTGCGCGACCCGCTGGGCATTCGCCCGCTGGTGCTGGGCGACCTGGACGGCCAGCCCGTCCTGGCCTCCGAGACCTGCGCGCTCGACATGATCGGCGCCCGCTTCGTGCGCGACGTCGAGCACGGCGAGATGGTGGTGATCTCCGAGACCGGCGTGAAGTCGCTCAAGCCGTTCCAGACCGTCGCCGCCCGTCCCTGCGTGTTCGAATACGTCTATTTCGCCCGACCCGACAGCGTCGTGAAYGGCCGCTCGGTCTATGACGTGCGCAAGCGCATGGGCCAGCGCCTGGCCATCGAAACCGGCGTCGAGGCCGATGTCGTGGTGCCGGTTCCCGACAGCGGCGTGCCCGCCGCCATCGGCTTCGCCCAGCAGAGCGGCCTCCCCTTCGACCTGGGCATCATCCGCAACCACTATGTGGGCCGCACCTTCATCCAGCCGACCCAGGGCGTTCGCGAACTGGGCGTGCGCATGAAGCACAGCCCCAACCGCGCCGTGCTGGAAGGCAAGCGCGTGATCCTGATCGACGACTCGATCGTGCGCGGCACCACCTCGCTGAAGATCGTCCGCATGGTCCGCGAGGCCGGCGCCAAGGAGGTTCACCTCCGTTCGGCCAGCCCGCCGATCAAGTGGCCCGACTTCTACGGCATCGACATGCCCGAGCGCGACCAACTGCTGGCGGCCAACAAGTCGCTTGAGGAGATGGCCAGGTTCCTGGAAGTCGACAGCCTGGGCTTCCTGTCGGTGGACGGCCTCTACCAGGCCCTGGAAGCCGGTCCTCGCGACCCGGCCCGCCCGCAGTTCACCGATCACTACTTCACCGGCGACTACCCCACACGCCTGACCGATCGCGAGATCGCCGAGGGCCGCAACGACCAGGCCGAGAAGCAGCTGTCGCTGCTCAGCGCCTAGATCTCGCTCCCCGTCCATCGTCCGCCTGCGTCATCCCCCGACTTGTTCGGGGGACCAAAGCTGCGCTAACCCAGATTTCCAGGCAGCTCGGCTTGGGTTCCCCGAACAAGTCGGGGGATGACGTATTGAGAGGCGCCCTTGGCCAACCCCGTTTCCACCCTCCTCGCCAAGCTGAAGATCGACGGCTACATCGTCGCCCTGTTCGGCATGGTCGTGCTGGCCTCGATCCTGCCGGTGCGCGGCGAGGCGGCGACGATCGTCGGCTGGGTGGTCAAGATCGCCATCGCCCTGCTGTTCTTTCTGCACGGCGCCAAGCTGTCGCGCGAGGCCGTGGTCGCGGGCCTGACCCACTGGCGCCTGCACCTGACGATCCTGGCCTTCACCTTCGTGCTGTTCCCGGTGCTGGGGCTGGCGATCAGCAAGTCGGGCCTGCTGTCGCCCACCCTGTCCAGCGGCATGCTGTTCCTGTGCTGCCTGCCCTCGACCGTGCAGTCGTCGATCGCCTTCACCTCGATCGGCCGCGGCAATGTCGCCGCCGCCGTTTGCGCGGCCTCGGCCTCGAACCTGCTGGGCATCTTCCTGACGCCGGTGCTGGTGGGCCTGCTGATGCATGCCCATGGCGACGTAGGCGGCTGGGACTCGATCAAGTCGATCGTCCTTCAGCTGCTGGTCCCCTTCGTGGCCGGCCAGCTCGCGCGGCCCTGGATCAAGGGCTGGATCGAGAAGCACAAGGCTCTGGTGGGCCAGGTCGATCGCGGCTCGATCCTGCTGGTCGTCTATTCAGCCTTCAGCGCCGCCGTGGTCGGCGGCATCTGGAAGATCGTCTCGATCCCGGAGCTGGGCGTGCTGCTGCTCGCCTGCGTGGTCCTGCTGGCCGTCGTGATGGCCGCCACCGTGTTCGGCGCGCGGGCCCTGGGCTTCTCCAAGCCCGACGAGGTGGCCATCGTGTTCTGCGGCTCCAAGAAGAGCCTGGCGACCGGCGTGCCGATGGCCGGCATCCTGTTCCCCGGCGCCACGGCGGGCATCCTGGTCCTGCCGCTGATGCTGTTCCACCAGATCCAGCTGATGGCCTGTTTGGTGATCGCCCAACGCTACGGCGCGCGGCCGGCGGACGAGGCCTGATCGCGGTTCCCATCACCTGGCTTAGCCACTAAGAACCCGCCCATGACTTCCGACTCCGAAAAGCCGCTGGCCGGCCGCATCGCCCTCGTCACCGGCGCCACCCGCGGCATCGGCGAGGCCATCGCCCTGGGCCTGGCCCAGGCCGGCGCCCATGTCGTCGCCGTGGGACGCACTCAGGGCGCCCTGGAGGCCCTGGACGACGTGATCTTCGCCGCGACCCGTGAGCACGCCACCCTGGTTCCTCTGGACCTGCGCGAGGCCGACGGCCTGGATCATCTCGCCTCGGCCCTGCACGAGCGCTACGGCAAGCTGGACATCCTGGTCGGGGCCGCCGGCGTGCTGGGCGCCCTGACGCCTGTCGGCCACCTGGACCCCAAGGGCTGGGACATGATCATGGCCACCAACCTGACGGCCAACTGGCGGCTGATCCGGGCCATGGACCCGCTGCTGCGCGGCGCGGAGGCCGGACGGGCCATCTTCCTGACCAGCAGCCTGGCCAAGAGCCATCGGGCCTTCTGGGGCGGCTACGCGGCCTCCAAGGCCGGGCTCGAGGCCATCGTCGGCTGCTATGACGACGAGATGGAGAACACCACGGTGCGCGCCGTCTGCGTCGATCCCGGCGCCATGCGCACCCGCATGCGGTCCGGGGCCTTCCCGGGCGAGGATCCGCAGACCGTGCCGGCGCCCGACACCATCGTCCCGCTGATCGTCGATCTGTCTCGCCCCGACCGCGTGCCGCCCAAGGGCGTCGTGCGCCTCAAGGAACGCGGGCAGGAATCGGCGAGCATCGACTGATCGCGCCCACCCACGCATCTGACCACCGTTAACTTGTCCGCCGACCGTTCGACTCCGACGAGGTGATCACGGAGGCGAATGTCGAGAACTCGACAAAGGTTCGGAAAAACAAACGCTTGTCGCCAAATTTCCCGGTCCGCGGCTCGGGCGCTCCTCCACCCGAAGATTGAGTTGCGCCAAACGGCCGCAGTAAAACGGGTGGTTTTGGGCATTAGCGTTAACGCGTCTTCAACCCTGCCGACGCACGCTTGACGTGCAGTGGAGTCCTTGGTGCGACTCCCTGCGGGGGAGTTCATCGATGTCGCTTTTTTCGCCCAAACGTCCTGACCCGAAGGCGGCTCAACGCCTCGCGGACCTTGAGGCGACCGTCGCCGCGATCGACCGCTCGCAGGCGATGATCGAGTTCCAGCTCGACGGCACGATCATCACCGCCAACAAGAACTTTCTCGCCACCGTGGGCTATTCGCTGGACGAGATCGTCGGCCGCCACCACGGCATGTTCGTCGACCCCGCCTATGGCCGCAGCGCAGAATACAAAGCCTTCTGGGCCAGCCTGGCGCGGGGCGAGTTCTTCTCCGACAAGTTCCATCGCGTGGGCAAGAGTGGCAAGGACGTCTGGATCCAGGGGAACTACAACCCGATCTTCGACGCCGCCGGCAAGCCCTGCAAGGTGATCAAGTTCGCCATCGACATCACCYAAGTCGAGCTCGAGCGCATCGAGAACGAGACGCGCCGCAAGGCCGAAGCCGAACAGAGCGCCATGGTCTGCTCGCTGGCCGGCTATCTGAAGCGTCTGGCGACCGGCGACCTGACCGCCCGGATCACCGAGAACTTCGAAGGCCGGTTCCTGCCGATCAAGGAAGACTTCAACGCCGCGGTCGACAGCCTGCGCTCGGCCATGAGCCAGATCGTCGGCTCCACGGACGGCCTGCGCGCCAGCTCCGATGAGATCGCCTCCGCCTCCGACGACCTGTCGCGCCGCACCGAGCAGCAGGCCGCCTCGCTGGAGGAAACCGCCGCCGCTCTGGACG
>NZ_JBFTZS010000071.1:0-13452 GCF_056406675.1 Caulobacter sp. P1_B12_2
GGGTGATGGCGGCGCGCGAGGGCCTGACCTGGGTCATGGGCTTCCTCGCCTTCGGCACAGTCGCGATGCTGCTGTTCGCCTTCAGCCCCGGCATGCTGGCGATCTCCATCGAGATCGCCGCCCGCATGGCCTTCCTGCTGATCCTGCTGGCGGCGGCCCTGCCGTGGATCGGGCGCGGCCAGGGCCTGGATCCGCACGCGCTGCCGGACGACCTGCTGCCGGTCGCCTGACTCTCCTCCCCCGTTTCACGGGTGAGGAGAAGACGCGTCACCTAACAGCACCTTCATTTGCGTTGCGGACCGTTTTTCGCGACCATCGTTCCATGACCCAGGTCGATCCCGCTTCCGATCCCGCCGTCCCGCCCTCGCTGCAGGACGACAAGACCATGCCGCTGGTGGTCTACGCCCTCTATCTGGCCGGGCTGATCTCGGCCGGCATGACCGGCGTCGTCGGTGTGATCCTGGCCTATGTCAGCAAGGACGCCGCGCCCGAATGGCTGCGGAGCCACTACCAGTTCCAGATCCGCACCTTCTGGCTGTCGCTGCTGTTCAGCCTGATCGGCCTGGTGCTGACGCCGGTGGGGATCGGCTTCGTGATCCTGCCCGCCGTCTGGGTTTGGGTCGCGGTGCGATGCATCCTCGGCGTCTCCTGGCTGTTGAAGATTCAGCCCTACCCCACGCCCCGCAACTGGATGATCTGATGAGCGACGCCGCCCAAGCCGCAACCGACCGCGTCCAGGAAGAAGACAAGGTCCTGCCGATCGTGGTCTACGCCCTGTATCTGCTGGGCTTCATGAACGGCCTGACCTTCCTGGTCGGGCTGATCGTCGCCTACCTCAATCGCGAGACGGCCGGACCGATCAACGCCAGCCACTACACCTTCGCGATCCGCACCTTCTGGCTGTCGATCTGGTGGTTCCTGATCGGCCTGGCCCTGTTCCTGGTGGGCCTGGCCCTGGCGGTGCTGCTGATCGGCATCCCGATGCTGGTCGCCGGCGGCGCGATCATGGGCGCGGTGGGCGTGTTCTTCGCGGTCCGCTGCATCATGGGCCTGGTCTATCTGCTGAAGGGCGAGGCCTATCCGCGGCCGATGTCCTGGCTGGCCTGAGACCACTTCCCTAACGGCATGACGGTTTCCCAGGCGCCGGACGCGCGCGGCGCCCGTTATGACGTCGCTTCGCGCCGGGCCTTCCCCTGACGGTTGAGACCGCTCGACGCGGGGGCGGGGCTGCGCTGACCTCCCGCTCCTTACGAACGGTCATGGAGGGGGCGACATGATGGCTCGACTCGTGGGGATCATCCTCGGGGTGGTTCTGGCGACATCGGGGTACGTCATCGCGGGTTTGGGCGTCCTGGGGGACTGGGCTCAGAACCTCGATCTCGGACCTTTCGAGCCACACCGCCCGTTCGTGGGCTGGGCGGCGGCGATCACGGGGGCTGTGCTGATCGTCGCCGCCCTGACCCCGCGCCTGAAGCCCAAGGCGCGGCGCAGGCCGACGCCGACCGACCTGGGCGAACCGCTGGCCACGCCGGTGATGGCCGTCGAGCCGGAGCTCGAGACACCGGTCCAGGCGCCCGAACCGAAGCCTACGCCGCTCGCCGCGCCCATCGTCGCGGCCGCCTTGCCGACCGTCGTCGCGCCAAGCGAAACCTTCGAGGGTCTGCGCGCCCAATTGGTCACGCTGAGCCGTCAGGAGGCTTGGTCTCCGGCGGCCCAGGTCCTGAACCGCCTGCTGCGCCTGGCCGGCGACGATCGCGAGAAGGCCCTGTCGCGCCGCGACCTGGGTGACTTCGCGCGCGGCCAGGGCCGTCTGGACGAGGCCGCCGAGGCCTATGAAGAGGCGGTCAGCTACGCCCGCGCCGTCCACGCCGCCAAACCCGATGACTTCGCCGGCGCCGATCTGCTGGCCGGCGCCCTGTCCGGGGTCGGCGACGTGGCTGAGATGGAGGGCCGCCTGAACGACGCCCTGTCGGCCTTCGAGGAGGCCCTGGCCCTGCGCCGCTCGCACGGCGGCCGCGAAGCCGCCGATCCCAACGCCAAGCGCGCCCTGTCGGTGTCGCTGGAGCGCCTGGCCGACCTGCGCGAGGACCGAGGGCACCGCACGCGGGCCCTGGACCTGTACCGCGAAAGCTACGACGTGGCGGCCCGGCTGGCGGCCGCCGACCCGACGCGGTTCGGCGCGGACCTGGCCTCGACCCGGGCCAGGTTGGCTGAACTCGAGGCGAAGGTGGCGGGGTAGGTAACCCCCACCACCACCCTCCACGCCCGTCATCCTCGGACTTGTTCCCAGGACCCCTCGTTCAGTCGAGTTGCCGGTCGATCCTTGGAGCGGAGCGATCGCGGCTCACCTCTAACCGACAGCGCRGCGGASACAGGGGTCCTCGGAACAAGTCCGAGGATGACGGGCGTCGAGGGTGTCAGCACTCAACCCCTACCGCTTGATGCTCAGCAGCTCCTGCAGCATCTCGTCCGCCGTGGTGATGATCTTGGAACAGGCCGAGTAGGCGCGCTGCGTCGTGATCAGGCCGGTGAATTCGATCGACAGGTCCACCGTCGAGGCTTCCAGGGTGGAGGGGGCGATGGCCCCCGCGCCGCCCTCGCCCGGCGCCTTCAGGCTGAAGCCGCCGCTTTCGTTGGTCACTCGGTAGGCGTTGCCGTTGACCGCCTTCAGCCCATCCGGATTGGCGAAGGTGGCGATGGCCACCTGGGCGATGCGGCGCGTGACGCCGTTGTCGAAGATCGCCGAGACATAGCCCTGATCATCGACCTCGATATTGGTCAGGTTGCCGAACGCCGTGCCGTTGGTGTTGACCGACTGGACCACCGACTGGCTGTTGAACTGGGTCAGGCCGCCGGCCGCATTGGCCAGGTCGATCTGGATGTCCTGGCTGTCGATGCCCAGGCCGTCGGCCCAGCGCGGGGCCGTGCCGGTCGCCAGCGGGTCGGACGCGCCGATGCTGAGCGAGGTCGGGTTGGCGCCGCCGAACAGGTTGCCGACCGAGGCCAGCTTACCGTCGTTGGTGAAAGTGATCTTGCCCGAGCTGATCAGGCCGTTGGCGTTGTTGTCCAGGTCGCCAGGCTTGGCGCGCAGTTCGGCGTACCATTCGTTGGGGCCGGGCCCCTTGATCAGCGACAGGGTGATCGTCCGCTGGCCGCCCTTGGAGTCCGAGACCGGCAGCTGGATCTCGAAGTCCGGCTTGACGCCCTTGGTCGGGTCCAGGGCGTAGTCCGACATCGAGTTGGTCGCCGGATCGTAGGCCCCGGCCGCGACGGCGTCGGTCTTGGTGGTCATGCCCAGGTCGGTCAGGGCGACGGTCTGGCCGCCCGAGGTGAGGGTGGTGACCGGAACGGCGGCGCCGGTGGGGATGTAGCCGGTCAGGGCGCCGGTCGTGGGATCGTAGGTGGCCGTGCCCGTGGACACCACGGTTCCCGCCCGGCTGACCGACACCGCATACTGGTTGCCGGTTCCGGTCGGGCTGTAGGTGACGGCGTAGTCGACCGCGGGGGTCGCGGCGGGGGTTTCCGGCACGGCGGTCTTGGCGACCTTGGCGTTGGCGGCGGCCGACACCGTCTGCTCGGAGCGCAGGTTGGCGTTGATCCCGGCCCGGGTGGTCTTCTCGGCGGCGCCGCCGACCGTCGCGACATTGATCGAGGACAGCCGCGAAAGGTCCGACGGGTCGGTGGTGATCATGCCGGTCACCGGATCGGCCAGCCAACCCTGCAGGTAGAGGCCCGCGTCGTTCTGCAGATAGCCCAGATTGTCCAGCTGGAACGAGCCGGCGCGGGTGAACGAGCGGGTGTCCGTGGGGCTGAGTCCCTCGGGCCTCTCGGTGGTCACGAAGAAGCCGGCGCCGGAGATCGACAGGTCAAGGTTCGAGGTCGTGGCTTGGCTCAGGCCCTGCTGGCTGATGAACTGGTGGGTCTTGGCCCCGACGCCGCCGGCGCTGTAGCTGCCGTTCTTGCTCTGCGACGTCACCATCGACGAGAAGTTGGCCGAGCTGCGCTTGTAGCCGACCGTGTTGACGTTGGCGATGTTGTCGGAAATCGCGGCCAGGGCCGAGGAATTGGCGAGCAGGCCGGAAACCCCGGCCAACATGGCGCTGTTGATGCTCATGACGTGAAGAACCCTGTCCGACTATCGAGGCCGGACGCGGTGCAAATCCTGGGCGAGAAGTGGAAGTTCCAGGTATTTAAGAGTATAGATGGTTAATATAAATGCCGTTTACTATGTTTCGAGATCTTCTGCCGAGCAGTTTTTGCCACCCAGACCACTCCGACCTACTTGAACCCTCTCCCGGAGGGGAGAGGGTGTTTTCTGGCACAAAAAATCCCGGAGAGCCTGGGCCCTCCGGGATCTTCAAACTCAACGAAGCTGRAGCCACGCTTACGCCGCCACCAGCTCCCGCCGCACCAGACGCGCATATTCGTCCATCAGCGACAGCGACAGCGCGCCCGGGRTGAAGCGGAAATCGCCGATCTCCGACACCGGGGTGACCTCGGCGGCGGTGCCGACGATGAAGCACTCGGTGAAGTCGGCCAGCTCGGACTTCTCGATGTGGCGCTCGACCACCTGCACGCCGCGTTGCTTGGCGATCTGGATCACCGTCTGGCGAGTGATGCCGTTCAGGATGCAGTCGGGGGTCGGGGTGTGCAGCACGCCGTCCTTGACGAAGAACACGTTGGCGCCGGTGGCTTCAGCAATGTAGCCGCGATAGTCGACCATCATGGCGTCGGCGAACCCGTCCTTCTCCGCGGCGTGCTTGGAGATGGTGCAGATCATGTAGAGCCCGGCGGCCTTGGCGGCGGTCGGGATCGTGTTCGGCGACGGGCGGTCGTACTTGGCCCAGGTCAGGCGGATGCCCTTGGCCTTGGTCGCCGGGTCGAAGTAGCTGGGCCACTCCCACACGGCGATGGCCACATGGATCTTGGTCTGCTGCGCCGAAACGCCGATCATTTCGCTGCCGCGCCAGGCGATCGGACGCACATAGCAGTCGCTCAACCCGTTCTTGGCCGCGGTCTGCTTGCACGCCTCATCGATCTCGGCCACCGTGTAGGGGATCTTGAAATCGAGGATCTCAGCCGATTTGAACAGGCGCTCGGTATGCTCGGTCAGCTTGAAGATCTCGCCGCCGTACATCCGCTCGCCCTCGAACACCGACGAGGCGTAGTGAAGACCGTGGGTCAATACGTGCACCTTCGCGTCCCGCCAGGCAACGAACTGGCCGTCCAGCCAGATCCAACCATCGCGATCGTCGAAGGGAACGAGAGACATCGGTCCAAGACCTCCTTATTTGGAACCCGGTTCTTAGACGCTCCGAGCCGCGGAAGGTCAAACAAAATGGACGCAAGCTGATGGCCGGGCCGCTTTCCTCGGGACAATCTCCCGCCGGGATCGGGGGAGGCTCGACCGACCCGCGCCTGATCCTCGGCGAGGAGCAGCTGGACAGCGGGCTGGAGCTGCTGCTGCTGGCCGAGGCGGGCCTGTGGGCGGCGGTCGACGCGGCGCTGGAAGGCGAGGGTCCGGGCCTGGGCCGCTCGCACTGGCGCGCCGCCTTCCTGCTGCGCCGCCGGCCCGGGATCGGCGTGCAGGACCTCTCGAAACTGACCAGCCTGTCCAAGCAGGCGGCCAGCAAGACCCTGTCGGACCTGCAGCGGCTGAACCTGGCCCAGAAGGCGGCCGGCGACCTGGACGCCCGCCGGCGGCCGGCCGAGCTGACCCCCGAGGGCATCGCCTTCGAGTACCGGGTGGCCGAGCGGCTGCGCACCCTGCTGGGCCGCGCCTACCGCACCGGCGGCCTGGACGGGGTGGCCGGCGCGCGGCGAATCCTGGCGGCCCTGGCCGGACCGCGCCAAGGTGTCGGCCTCAATCGTCGGGACGGGCTATGACTCCAGAAGAACGCGCGGACCGTCACCTGCTGGTCGTCGACGACGACGACCGCATCCGCACCCTGCTCAAGGAATTCCTGACCCGCGCCGGCTTTAGGGTCAGCGCCGCGGCCGACGCCGCCCACGCCGACCGGCTGACCGGGTCGATGGACTTCGACCTGCTGGTGCTGGACGTGATGATGCCGGGCGAGGACGGCTTTTCGTTCACCCGGCGCCTGCGGGCCCGGGGCGGCGAGGCCGGCAAGACGCCGATCCTGATGCTGACCGCCCGCGACCAGACCAACGACCGGATCGAGGGCCTGACCCACGGCGCCGACGACTATCTGGCCAAGCCGTTCGAGCCGCGTGAGCTGCTGCTGCGCATCGAGTCGATCCTGCGCCGCGCCGCGCCCAGGCCCTCGGGCCCGCGCACGCTGAGCCTGGGGATCTGCGCCTTCGAGCCCGAGCGCGGCGAGCTGACCCGCGACGGCGAACCGATCCGCCTGACCGAGGCCGAGGTCGCCCTGCTGCGCCGCCTGGCCAAGGTCGCCCACGAACCGGTCGACCGCCTGGAGCTGGCCCGCGACACCGTCGACGCCACCGGCCGCGCCGTCGACGTCCAGGTCACCCGCCTGCGCCGCAAGATCGAGCCTGACCCGAAGAACCCGAGGTACCTGCAGACGGTGCGCGGGATCGGTTACCGGCTGGCGCCGGATTGATGATGGCGCGTGTTTCAGGCCCCTCCGATCTTGCAGAACGGAGCCCCCACCTTTCAGCCGTCATCCTCGGACTTGTTCCGAGGCCCCCTCGCGCCCCCGAGGTGTCGTTTGGGGAGAGGCCGCCGACCTCGCCGCTTCCCTGGTCGACGGGCAGCGCGGTTGAGGCAGGGGTCCTCGGAACAAGTCCGAGGATGACGGGCGATAAGGTAGGGCAGGAAACGGGGGGAGGACCTAGCTGATGTTCCGCCTCCGCGCCCGGCTCTACATCCCCCGCCAGATCAAGCGGTGGCTGCCGACCTCGCTGTTCGGCCGCTCGCTGCTGATCATCGTCCTGCCCGTCGCGGTGATGCAGATCGCCGTCACCTGGGCGTTCTTCGACGCCCACTGGGAGACCGTCACCAGCCGCCTGTCCGAGGGCCTGGCGGGCGACGTGGCCTGGGCGGTCGAGACCTACAAGGACGATCCCTCGCCCAAGGCCCTGGACCAGATGGCCGAGCGGGCCGAGGAGTCGATGTCGCTGTCGATCGCCCTGCAGAAGGGCCGCAAGCTGCCGACCGGCCAGCGGCCGTCGCTGTTCGCCTCGCTGGACCGCTCGCTGCGCACCGCCCTGGACGACCGGCTGGACGATCCGTTCTGGTTCGACACCACCCGCTATCCGGGCCACGTCGACATCCGCGTGCAGGTGAAAGAAGGCGTGCTGCGGATCATCGCCCCGCGCGACCGGGCCTTCGCCACCCAGGGCCACATCTTCATCCTGTGGATGGTGGTGGCGACCCTGCTGCTGACGGCGGTGGCGATCCTGTTCATCCGCAACCAGGTGCGGGCCATCGAACGCCTGGCCGACGCGGCCGACGCCTTCGGGCGCGGCATCGACCAGGCCGCCTTCAAGCCGCACGGCGCGCGCGAGGTGCGGATGGCGGCGGCGGCCTTCCTGGCCATGAAGGCCCGCATCCAGCGGCATATCGAGCAGCGCACCGCCCTGCTGGCCAGCGTCAGCCACGACCTGCGTACGCCCCTGACCCGGCTCAAGCTGGAGATCGCCCTGGCCGAACCCAGCCCGCGGCTGGAGGCCATGGCCCGCGACCTCTCCGAAATGGAGCACATGATCGACGAGTACCTGGCCTTCGCGCGCGGCGAGGGCGGCGAGGAGGCCCGCCAGGTCATGCTGCGACCGCTGATCGAGGGCGTCTGCGAGGGCGCGCAGCGGGCGGGCGCCAAGGTCGAGCTGTCGATCGGCGACGACCTGACGGCCATCCTGCGGCCCCAGGCCTTCAAGCGGGCCCTGGCCAACCTGATCGACAACGCCGCCGCCCACGGCGAAACCGTGCGGGTCTCGTCCACCGCCGCCCCGACCGGCGGGGTGTGGATCTTCGTCGACGACGACGGCCCCGGCATCCCCGAGGACCGCCATGAGGAGGCCTTCCGCCCGTTCAACCGGCTCGACGAGTCGCGGAACCAGAACGAGAAGGGTGTGGGCCTGGGCCTGGCGATCGCGCGGGACATGGCGCGGGGGCTGGGCGGGGAGTTGACCCTGCAGAAGTCGCCGATGGGGGGGCTGCGGGCGGTGTTGAGACTGCCCGGGTAGTCGGCCGCAGGACGCCCCCTCCGTCACGATGCGTATTCGCATCGCGCCACCTCCCCCGCGATGCGGGTGAGGAGGACACCGCGCCGCCCTTCTCCTCACCCGTGAAACGGGGGAGGTGGCGCGTCGCGAAGCGGCGTGACGGAGGGGGCGTCCTACCGCGCTCCTACCGCATCGCCGCTTCGATAAACCGCGGCCCCGGTTCCTTCATCGCCCGGCTCATCGCCGCGTCGAACGCCTCCGCCGTCTCGACCCGCTCCGCCGGCACGCCCAGCCCTCCGGCCACCGACACCCAATCGATGCGCGGATCGCTCAGATCCAGCAGCCGCGACGCCGCCGGGCCCGGGTCGCCGCCGCCGGTGCGGACCATCTCGATGCCCAGGATGCGGTAGGCGTGGTTGGCGAACACCACCACGGTCACGTCCAGCCGCTCGCGGGCGATCGTCCACAGGCCCTGCACCGTGTACATCCCCGCCCCGTCGCCGTTCAGGCTCAGCACTTTGCGGTCGGGGCAGGCCACGGCCGCGCCGATCGCCAGGGGGATGCCCTGGCCGATCGCCCCGCCGGTCAGGGACAGCCAGTCATGGCCCCGGGCGTTGCGGGTCTGGGTGAAGATCGGCAGGCCGGCGGTCACCGCGTCGTCCGAGATGATGCCGCCCGCCGGCATGTGACGGGCGATCGCCGCGCCCATGGCCCAGGCGTCCAGCTTGCCGGCCGGGGCCGGCGGCTTGGCGTAGGGCTCGATGGCGCCGGTCGCCGGCGCGCCCAGCACCTCGGCCAAGGCGTTGAGCGCGGCCGCCGCGTCGGTTCCCCGGTCGCTCAGGGTCAGGGTCGCGCAGCCGTCGGGGACCAGCAGGCTGGGCCGGTCGGGATAGGCGAAGAAGGCCACCGGCTCGGTGGTGGCGACCAGCACCATCAGGTCGACGCCGTCGAGATCCTTCAGGGCCTGCTCGCCGAAATAGGGCAGCTTGTCGGGTCGGAAGCGGCCCTCGCCGCGCGCCTGGCGGGCGGTGAAGGTGTCGGTCAGCACCCGCACGCCGGTGGCGGCGATCCGGCCGGCGGCGGCGACGGCGGCCTCGCCGCACGCGCCCGAGCCTAGCAGCAGGACGGGTTTGGCGGCGGCCTTCAGGGCCTTGGCGACGGCGGCGACGGCGGCCGGGTCGGGGGCGCGAAAGCGGGGCCGCTCGATCACCGGACCTGCGGTGTCGGTCTCGTTCCAGGCGCTGTCGGCGGGCAGGATCAGGCAGGCGGTGCCGCCCGGCGCGCCGAAGCTGGCGGCCACCGCTTCGGCGGCCAGGGGTCCGACCGCGTCGGCGCTGTCGGCCGACTTGACCCAGACGGCGTTGGGGGCGGCCAGGGCGGCGATGTCCGAGTTGAGCGGCGCGTCATACTTTCGGTGATCCGTGGCGTGGTCGCCGATCACGTTGACCGTGGGGGTGAAGGCGCGGCGGGCGTTGTGCAGGTTGGCCGCGCCGTTGGCGTAGCCGGGGCCCAGGTGCAGCAGGGTGCAGGCCGGCGCGCCCGTCATCCGCCCGTAGCCGTCGGCCGCCCCGGTCGCCACGCCCTCGAACAGGCACAGCACGCTGCGCATGCGCGGCTCGCGGTCCAGGGCCGCGACGAACTGCATCTCGCTGGTGCCGGGATTGGCGAAACAGGCGGTGACGCCGTTGTCGGCCAGGGTGGTGATCAGGGCGTCGGCGCCGTTCATGGTCTTCTCCGTACCGTTCGGAGCAGCTTCCGACATTTCGCCGCCAGCGCCAACGATGGTTGTTCCCAACACCCCCCGTCATCCTCGGAACAAGTCCGAGGATGACGGTTGGGAAGGTTGCGCGGGCGGCGGCGCCTGTCGCAGTCTGGCGGCGTCGAAGCGTCGCCGAAGAGCGGACCGGCCGCGGGGGAAACAACATGTCCATCAAAACCACGCTCGCGAAAGCCGTGCTGATCGCCTCGATCATCGCCGGGGTCAGCTATGTGGCGGCCTGGGATCGAGGCCTGCCGCAGGCCGCCGATCTGACCTGGAAGGGGTTGGGCGTCGGACTTCTGGCGGTCTACGCCGCCCTGAACGCCCGGACGCTGGACGGCTGGCTGCTGGTCGCGGTGATGGCGKTCGGCGCGCTCGGTGACGTGCTGCTGGGCGCGGCCGGGCTGACGGTCGGAGCGCTGGCCTTCCTGGCCGGACACCTGGTCGCCATCGTCCTCTACCTGCGCCATCRGCGGCCGAGCCCGACTCGCAGCCAGATCGCCTTGGCAGTCGCGCTGGTCCCGGCAGTTGTGATCGTGGCCTTCCTGCTGCCCGCCGATCGCGCGGGGGCGCCCGGCGTGACCCTCTACAGCCTGGGCTTGGCCCTGATGGCGGCGACCGCCTGGATCAGCCGATTCCCGCGCTATCGGGTCGGGATCGGGGCGCTGATGTTCGTGGTCTCCGACCTGCTGATCTTCGGTCGAGCCGGACCGCTGCCAGACAGCTTCGCCGTCGGGTTGGGCGTGTGGGGGCTGTATTATTTCGGGCAGTTGCTGATCTGCTTGGGGGTGGTGAGCTCACTTTCGCGGCCGGGGGCGGAGACGGGGACACGCACTCACGGCAAGGCCTCGGCAATTTGACCAAGRGTCGTAGCGTGAGTGTGTGTCCCCACCTGCGCGCGCCGGCGCTAACCGAACACCATCACCCCGTCGTCCGGCTCCTCGGCGAACAGCCGTTCCAGCTCCCCCGGCCGACGTTCCCGCGCCAGGGCCTGGTTGATGTAGCCCTTGTCGGTCAACTCGCCGGACGCCGCGTCCGGCGGACCGTCCAGCACCAGCGCCCGGACCACCTTGCCCCCGCCCTTGGCCAGGCCGTTCAACCGTTCCAGCCCGGCGCGGATCGCCGCGCGCACCGCCTCGGGCTCGCCGATCCGCAAGCAGGCCTTGGGATCGAGGAACAGCATCAGCCCCACGCCTTGCTGGCCCTCGCCGCAGACCACCGCGTCCGACACCGCCCCGGCGATCGCCGAGACCGCCGCCACCCGCAGCGCGCCGGCCACCACGAACGTGCCGTTGGCCAGCTTGAAGTTCTCGACCAGCCGCCCGTCGAACACCAAGCCGGCCGAGGGGTCCAGCCGGTCGGCCAGCTTGGCCGCGTCGCCCAGGCGGTAGAAGCCGTCCTCGTCGAACGCCGCCGCCGAGGCCTCGGGCATGTCCAGATAACCGGGCGAGACCTGGGGGCCCTTCACGCGGATCTCGAACTTGTCCGGCGGCCCGTCCGGAGCCGGGACCAGCTTGACCGCCGTGCCGGGCGTGGGCAGGCCGACCATGCCCGAGCGCGCGTTTAGCCAGTGGATGTTGCAGGCCGTCGGGCCGGTCTCGGTGGCGCCGTAGCCGGCCGCGAAGGTCACCCGGCAGCCGATCGTGCGCAGGGCCACGGCCTGGACCCGGTCGAGGATCGACTGGGCCATCGACGCGCCGCCATATTGCAGCACCCGCACCTTCTCGAAGAACCGGGCCGCCAGAGCCGCGTCGCGCTCCAGCTCGCCGACCAGCAGGCCCCAGCCGGCCGGGACCATGTTGTGGTAGCTGGTCGCCACTTCGCGCAGGTTGCGCACCGTCTCGTCGAACCTGCCGGCCAGCGGCTGGCCGGCGTCAATGTACAAGGTCCCGCCCCGGTGCAGCACCATGTGCAGGATGGCGTTGGCGCCCAGGCTGTGGCTCCAGGGCGCGGAATTGACCAGCACTGGCGGCTCGGGATCCTCGTAGCAGGCGGCGATCTGGGCGGCGTTCAGGGCGATGTTGGCGTGGGTGCAGATCACCGCCTTGGGCCGGCCCGTCGAGCCCGAGGTCAGCAGCAGCTTGGCGGTGTCGTCGGGCTTGCAGACCGGCGGCTGGGGCTCCGAAGCCAGCAGGACCTCGAACGTGACGTCGCCGTCGCCGTCGCGGGCGTTGCGGCTGGCCACCACCGGCAGGCCAGCCAGGAACGGGGCGTTGAGGGCGTCGGCGAAGGCCTCGGCGTCGTCGACATAGACCGCCGCGGGCTTCAGTTGCTCGACCGCGGAGGCCAGGCGGGACAGGTCCGCGCCCTTCAGGCCGTACTGTGGCGAGACCGGCGCGATCGGCGCGCCCAGGCTCATGGCGGCGTAGCCGATCAGGGCGTGGTCGACGCCGTTGCGGGCCAGGATCAGCAGCGGCTTGCCGCGTGACTTCCCCCCATTCCCTAGACCAAGCCCCGCCAGCCCGCCGGCCAGGCGAGCGACCTGGTCGGCCGCCTGGCCGTAGGTCACGGTCCGCCACCCCTCGGCGCCGGCGCTTGGCCGCTCGGCCAGCCACACGCGGTGCGGGGTCTGCGAGGCCCAGCGGACCAGCGGTCCGGTCACGGTCTGGACGGTGCGGGAATAGGGCGTGGGATTGCGCAGGATCAGGATGTCGCCGCGTCGTTCGACGTCCAGCGCCCGAGGCGCGTAGCGGGCGTCGCGGAACGGCGCGTGGGTCTCTGACGTCCCATCCATGAGTCGAAGTGTTAACCGTAGTGACGCGGGTGGCAATGGGCGGTTCGTTGACCCACGGTCTCGCTTCAGCGCGCCGCCGCCTGCCCTCGCCGCCGCTCCAGCCACAGACGCTCGGCCGGGGCCGGATCCAGGGCCAGGGCCTGGTCATAGGCCGCCAGCGCCTCGCCCCCACGGCCCAGCCGGGCCAGCAGGTCGGCGCGCACCGCGTGGTACGGGCCAAAGTCGCGGAAGGCGACGGAGTCCAGCCAATCCACCTCGGCCAGGGCCAGGGCGGGACCCGAGACCTCGGCCACCGCCACGGCGCGGTTCAACCGCACCACCGCGTCGTCGCGCCAGGTCAGCAGGGCGTCGTAGAGAGTCAGCACCGTGGGCCAGGGCGGCGGCTCGTCCAGGCCCGTGCGCGAACACCAGGCCGCGTGGATGGCCGCCTGCAACTGGCGGGGACCGGGCCGGCGGCGGCGGGCGGCGGCGTGCAGCAGGGCCTCGGCCTGGACGATCAGCGGCCGTCGCCACAGGGCGGGATCCTGCTCGGACAGCGGCGTCATCGCCCCGCTGTCGTCCATCCGGGCCGGGCGGCGGGCCTCGGCGTAGCGAACCAGGGCGGCGAAGGCCAGGCACTCGGGCTCGTCGGGCAGCAGGTCAGCCAGCACGGCGGTCAGGTCCAGCATCTCCTGGGCGTAGCCGGYGTGCTGGCCCGCCCCGGCGGCGTCCTCATGGGCCTTGGCGTAGGCGATCTCCAGGGTCGACAGCACCGCCCCGATCCGCTCGGGCCAGGCCTCGGGACCGGGCACCTCGAACGGGATGCCGGCCT
>NZ_JBFTZS010000072.1:0-13329 GCF_056406675.1 Caulobacter sp. P1_B12_2
TCGAAGGCCAGGACGGTGGTCGCGCCGGCCTTCTTGCCCAGCACCACCAGGGTCCGCTCGTTGACCAGGCTGACGTCGGCCACCGAGGGATCGCCCACCACGATGTCGCGGACGGGCGCGCTCAGCGTGATGCGCGCGGCGCCGCCGGCGCTGACCGAGAGCGGCGCGGACGGGCTGTCGGCGACGGCGACGGTGGCGACGGAGAGGCTCAGACCGGCGCAGAGGACGAGAGTCAGGCGGCGCATGAAGGTGTCTTCCCAGGCTTTGTACACGAYGAGAATGCCTCGGAATGGTCAATAAAGAACTAAGCTCGATGCTTGTGTATTCTTCCCGACAATTGAGAAACCGTTGCCGCATAAGGGCTTTTGACCCTCCGAGCTGTGGCATAGTTAAGAGAAGCTAATGGTAAACCAAAATAAACCAACGAATAAATTTGCGAAACTATCGGCTGTTTACTCAGCATTAAGCGAGGTGGGGCAAATTGATCGTGTTTTCGGGGGTGAGCAAGTCGACACGGCTTGAGAGCCCAGATCCACTTACTGACCAGGAGATCCACCATGTCGAAGTTTGTCACCCGCTTCCTGAAAGATGAATCCGGCGCCACGGCCATCGAATATGGTCTGATCGTCGCCCTGATCGCCGTCGTGATCGCCACCATCGTCAGCACGCTGGGCGGTCACCTGAAGGACGCGTTCGACAAGGCCGACAAGGCCGTCACCGGCACGCCTTCGTAAGCCGCTTACACTCGAAAAGAGGGCCTCGGCAGCAATGCCGGGGCCTTTTTTTTCCTTCGATCCAGGAACCTCAGCCATGTCGAAGTTCGCAAGCCGCTTCCTGAAGGACGAATCCGGCGCCACGGCGATCGAGTACGCCCTGATGGCCACCATGATCGCCGTCGTGATCGTGGGCATCGTGGGCGTGGTGGGCGGCCACGTGAGAGACGCGTTCCAAAAGGGCGACGACATCTTCAAGGGCGGCTAGCCCGCCGGTCCACGTCCTGAAGTCCGATCTCCGCGGCCAGAATTCCGCCGCCCGGGAAACCATTGCTTCATGCGATCGGCGCAGACTGCCGTTCGATTGAACAGGCTAGGCCGTCATGCAGACCATTCAGTTCGCCCTGCTGCTCATCTTCCCCGCGCTGGTGGTCGTCGCCGCGCTGAAGGACGTGACCAGCTACACCATTCCCAACTGGATCTCCCTGGCCCTGATCGCCGCCTTCGCGCCGGTGGCCCTGGTCAGCGGCGCTTCGCTGGCGGCCCTGGGCCTGTGCCTGGCGGCCGGCCTGGTCGCCCTGCTGGTCGGCATGGGGATGTTCGCGGCCGGCTGGATCGGCGGCGGCGACGCCAAGCTGTTCGCCGCGTCCGTCCTGTGGCTGGGCTGGCCGGCCTCCGCGTCGTTCATGCTGGTCACCGGCATGGCGGGCGGGGCCCTGACCCTGGGCATCCTCAGCCTGCGCTCGGGCTGGTTCGAGCCGGTCCTGGCCGGCAGTCCCGCCTGGGTCCGCAGGCTGGGCGCCCAAGGCGCCGACATTCCCTACGGCGTGGCCATCGCGGCCGGCGCCCTGATGGCTTTTCCGCAAGGCGCCCTGGCCCTGGCCGTCGGCGTCTAGGGCGCGAGCGGTCAAGTTCCAGGCAAGCGGCGCCCCGCGTCAGCCTGTCGCGCCGCCGACCCGCCTTTCGGAGCGGCGCCTTTAGCCGCTGTTAACCATGGCCGCGCGAGTGTGCGACGCGGCCAGAATGGCCGTTCGACGATTTGCGCGTGATCGCCTGAAGGCGGCTCGCTCCGACCTGTATCCCCGTCGTTAGAGCCCGCCCGCATGAACCCTCTTCGCGTCATGATCGTTCTGGTCGCCGCCGTCGCGGCCATCGGCCTGGCCGTGGTCATGCAGAAGGCGATGAGCGGCAAACCCGTTTCCGCGCCGATCGTCCAGACCGCCGCGCCGCCCGCCAAGCCCATGACCCAGGTCCTGGTCGCCAAGCGCGACCTGGCGATCGGCGACCGCCTGGCCGCCGGGGACGTCGACTGGCAGCCCTGGCCCTCCGACTCCGTCAACGCCGCCTTCATCACCAACGGCGCGGCCGATCCCATCCCGACCAAGGCCGCCGCCAAGGCCGCCAAGGCCGTCGGCGACGCGGCCGAGGGCATGATCGGCGGCGTCACCCCGGAAAAGGCCGTCGAGGGCGCGATCGTACGCGACCCGATCCTGTCCGGCGAACCCATCACGGCCCGCAAGATCGTCCGCGGCGGCGAGGGCGGCTACCTGTCGGTGGTCCTGGGCCCCGGCAAGCGCGCCATGGCCGTGCCGATCACGTCCGAGACCGCGGTCGGCGGCTTCGTCCTGCCCGGCGACCGTGTCGACGTCATCCAGACCCGCGAGGCCCAGAGCGTCGGCGAGGGCGACGGCGCGGCGATCAAGCAGGTCGTCGCCGAGACCGTCATCCAGAACGTCCGCGTGCTGGCCCTGGACCAGACCACGGCGGCCGGCAAGGACGCCAAGACCATTGTCGCCTCCACCGCCACCCTCGAGGTCGGTCCGATGGAGGCCGAGGCCCTGAGCCGCGCCAAGGCCGCCGGCCCGGTGACCCTGACCTTGCGCGCCTACACCGACCTGGGCGGTCCCTCGGGTCTGGGCGTCGCATCGCAAGATTCCGCCGTCGTCCGCATCAACCGCGGCGGCCAGACCTCCAGCATCTCGGTTCGCCCATGATCCGCCGGCTCTCCTCCGCCTCGCTCGCGGCCTTGTTGGTCCTGACGCCGTCGACCGCCGCCCTGGCCGACGGCCCGGCGGCCGGCACGCACCTCTACCGGACGCCGGCCCGCGTCGTGTCGCGTCCCATCGAGACCCCGGTCATGGCCCCGCCCGCCGACCAGGTGCTGCGCATCGACCTGACGGCCTCGGGCGCCCAGACCCTGGCCCTGTCGCGCGGCAAGTCGGCGATCATCGAGCTGCCGGTCGACGTGCGCGACATGCTGGTGACCAATCCGGCCGTCGCCGACGCCGTGCTGCGCGGCCCGCGCCGCATCTACGTCCTGGGCATGGCCCTGGGCGCGACCGACGCGGTGTTCTTCGACGCCTCGGGCCGCAAGATCCTCAGCCTGGCCATCCGGGTCGAGCAGGACTCCACCGCCCTGGAGGACACCCTGCGCCGCGTGCTGCCCAACGCCAGCATCCAGGTGCAGGCGATCCGCGACAGCGTGATCCTGACCGGATCGGTCGCCAACACCGGCGAAGCGGGCATGGCCTCGCAAATCGCCAGCCGGTTCGTCGACAAGCCCGACAACGTGCTGAACATGCTGACCATCGCCGGCAAGGACCAGGTGATGCTCAAGGTCCGCATCGTCGAGGTCCAGCGCAACATCATCAAGCAGCTGGGCGTCTCCAGCAGCGTCCTGATCAACGACGGCTACAAGACGTACGGCCTGGGCCAGGGCGCCACCTACGGCGTCAACGGCGCGCTGATCGGCGGCGCCGACCTCTGCTACGGCCGCAACAACATCCGCACCACGAACTACGCCAACAACACCGGCACGACGAACCAGAGCGGGACCAGTTCGTCGACCAACAGTTCCACCTCCTTCGGGTCGTCCAACACGACCACCACGACCACCGACCCGAACCTCAGCCCGCTGACCACGTCCAGCACCGGGACCTCGTCCTCGAGCGGTACGAGCTCGGGCTCGTCCAACTCTCTGACCAACCTGATCAGCAGCGCGGCCTCGACGGCCTATTCCATGGCCACCGGCGGCAAGACCAACCTCTGCCTGCAGGCCTTCGAGCGGGTGGGCCTGGTCAAGACCCTGGCCGAGCCCAACCTGACCGTGGTGTCGGGCGAGGCCGGCAAGTTCCTGGTCGGCGGCGAGTTTCCGGTGCCGGTCGCCCAGGACGCGATGGGCCGCATTTCGCTGGAGTTCAAGCCGTACGGCGTGGGTCTGGGCTATACGCCGGTCGTGATGTCGGGCGGCCGCATCTCGCTGAAGCTGTCGACCGAGGTCTCGGAGCTGACCAGCCTGGGCGCCTTCACCCTGGCCAGTTCGTCGGGCGGCACCAATCTGAGCGTGCCGGGCCTGACGGTCCGGCGGGCCGAGACCACCGTCGAACTGCCGTCCGGCGGCTCGCTGATGATCGCCGGCCTGCTGCAGCAACAGACCAAGCAGAACGTCGACTCGCTGCCGGGCATGACCAACCTGCCGATCCTCGGCTCGCTGTTCCGTTCGCGCGACTATCTGAATGGCGAAACCGAACTGGTGATCATCATCACCCCCTACATCGTCGACGCGACCAAGTCGCAGGACCTGCAGACCCCGGCCGACGGCCTGCAGACGGCCAGCGACATGAGCACGGTCCTGCTGGGTCGGCTCAACAAGGTGGTCAAGGCGCCGGCCGGCGCGAACAGCGGGCGCGCTTACCAAGGCCCCGTCGGCTATGTGATCGAGTGAGAACGCGGACATGACGCGACCCCATCCTTCTTCGCCCCAGAGGGCTTTCGCTCCGGTCTCGACCCTGGCCGCCGCTGGCCTGGTCGTCGCCTTGCTGACCGGCTGCGCCTCGTCGCGCGCCGGGCCCGAGACGGCCGCCGCCGCCCTCACCCCCACCGAGCAGTGGACCGACCGCGTCTACGTCGACGCCCATCCGGACGAGGTGCTGCTGGCCCTCCACGCCGGCGGGCTGTCGGACAACCAGAGCCAGGCCCTGGACGGACTGCTGCGCCGCTGGCTGGCCGCCGAGGCCCGCGAGATCGTGGTCAGCGCCCCGATCGGCGGGACCGGCGGCGACGTCGCCGGCCGCATGGCGGTCGCCGCCCGCCTGCGCCTGGTCGCCATGGGCGCGCCGCCCGCCTCGGTGCGGGTGATGGGCTATGACGCCGCGGGCGCGCCGGGCGCGCCGCTGAAGGTCGGCTTCAAGCGCTACATCGCCCAGGTTCCGAAATGCGGCGGTTGGGAGAACATCACCGGCACGCGCAACAACACGGCCTACGAGAACTTCGGCTGCGCGGTGACCGCCAACATCGCCGCCCAGGTGGCCAATCCCGAAGACCTGCTGAGCCCGCGTCCCGAGGGTCCGATCGACTCCGGGCGGCGCGCGACCGTGCTCGACAAGTACCGCAAGGGCGAGGTCACCTCATCGGCCAAGGACGAGCAGTCCAGCGGCGTCGTTTCGAAGGTGGTCAACTGATGACCACGCGTAACGATCACGACCCCTTCGACCTGGGCTTCGACGCCGACGACGATTTCGCGACGCCGGGCGCCGACGCCTGGCAGGCCGCGCCGGCGGCGCGCTCGAACGCCGACGACCCGTTCGCCGATTTCCCGCCGGTTCGGCCCCGCGAGACCGCTTCGGCGTCGTTCGCCGACCTGCCGCCGACGGCGCCGCCCTACACGCCCAAGCCCTCGCCGGCCGCCGCCGCTCCTGTGGCCCCGCCAGCAGCGGCCGCCGCGGCGACCCAGGCCGTGCCGATCGACGCCGCCGCCCCGGTCGCGCCCGCCGCCTATCCGGTCGGCGCCACCCAGGCGCTGGTGCAGGAAGTCATCGCCGCCGCCGACGCCGACATGGGCGAGGCGGCCGTGCCGCGCATCACCATCCACGCCTTCTGCGCGCGCCCCGAGACCATCGCCCTGGTCGAGGCCGCCTCGGCCGACCGCCGCATGGCCCGCGCCTCGACCACGGCCCGGCCCGGCGGGCTGGAAGCCGCGGTGGACTACTATCAGAACCAGTCGACCCCCTCGCTGGTGCTGGTCGAGAGCCTGGACCCGGCGCCGCGGATGCTGGCCTTGCTGGACGGCCTGGCCCAGGTCTGCGACGCGGGCACCAAGGTCGTGGTCGTCGGCCAGACCAACGACATCGCCCTCTATCGCGAACTGATGCGGCGCGGGGTCAGCGAGTACATCACCCAGCCCCAGGGCCCGCTGCAGATCATCCGCGCGGTGTCCGGCCTCTATGCCGACCCCTCCGCGCCGTTCGTCGGCCGGCAGATCGCCTTCGTCGGCGCCAAGGGCGGCGTCGGCTCCTCGACCCTGGCCCACAACTTCGCCTGGTCGATGGCCGAGCGCGTGCAGGCCGCCACGGTGATGGTCGACCTGGACCTGCCGTTCGGCACGGCCGGCCTCGACTTCAACCAGGACCCGCTGCAAGGCGTGCTCGACGCGCTGAGCCAGCCCGACCGGCTGGATCCGGTGCTGATGGACCGCATGATGGTTCGCTGCGGTGACCGCCTGTCGCTGTTCGCCGCGCCCGGCACCCTGGACCAGGACTACGAGATCCCGGCCGACGCCTTCGAGGAAGTCACCCAGAAGATCCGCGGCGCCGCGCCCTTCGTGGTGCTGGACCTGCCGCACAGCTGGAGCGCCTGGACCCGCCAGGTGCTGATCGGCAGCGACGACCTGGTCGTGGTGGCCACGCCCGACCTGGCCAGCTTGCGCAACGCCAAGAACATCGTCGACCTGGTCCGCCAGGCCCGGCCCAACGACGCCCCGCCGCGCCTGGTGCTGAACCAGGTGGGCGTGCCCGGCCGGCCCGAAATCCCGGTCAAGGACTTCGGCGAGGCCCTGGGCCTGACGCCGTCCCTGGTCCTGCCGTTCGATCCCAAGCCCTTCGGCCTGGCCGCCAACAACGGCCAAATGGTCGCCGAGGTGGCGCCGAGGTCGAAGGCGGCCGAGGGCATCGATCACCTRGCGCGGCTGATCAGCCGCCGCGAACCGCCGGCGCCCCAGAAGACGTCGGTCCTCTCCAGCCTGTTCAAGAAGAAGTAGGGCATGTTCGGCAAGCGCGATCAGGCCGCCGCCCGCACGGAGCAGCCGCCGCCGCCGGTCTCGACCGGCGCGCCGGCCATCTCCACGCGTCCGCAGCGCGTCGATCCCTCCGCCAACGACTCCGAGATTCCAGCCGCTTCGGTCGCCGCCGCGGCGCCGTCCGCCGCGCCCGCCAAGGCGACGGGGCCGCGCGCCACCAACGGCCTGGAGCAGCTGCGCGCCGCCCAGGGCGCGCCGCCGACCACCAACGTGGTCCGCGAGCAGAGCGACTATTACCACGCCACCAAGACCACGATCTTCAACGCCCTCCTGAACACCATCGACCTGTCCCAGCTGGCCCAGCTGGACCTGAAGGCGGCGGCCGAGGAGATCCGCGACATCGTCGCCGAGCTGGTGGCGATCAAGAACGTCTCGATGTCGGTGTCCGAGCAGGAGCACCTGGTCCAGGACATCATCAACGACGTCCTCGGCTATGGCCCGCTGGAGCCCCTGCTGGCCCGCGACGACATCGCCGACATCATGGTCAACGGCGCGCACCGGGTGTTCATCGAGGTCGGCGGCAAGGTCCAGCTGACCAATGTCCGCTTCCGCGACAACATGCAGCTGATGAACATCTGCCAGCGGATCGTCAGCCAGGTCGGCCGCCGGGTCGATGAAAGCAGCCCGATCTGCGACGCCCGCCTGCCCGACGGCAGCCGCGTCAACGTCATCGCGCCCCCGCTGGCTCTGGACGGTCCCACCCTGACCATCCGGAAGTTCAAGAAGGACAAGCTGACGATGAAGAATCTGGTCGACTACAAGTCGATCAGCCCCGAGGGGGCGCGGGTTCTGGGCGTCATCGGCGCCTGCCGCTGCAACATCGTCATCTCGGGCGGCACCGGCTCGGGCAAGACCACCCTGCTCAACACCATGACCGCCTTCATCGACCCGACCGAGCGGGTGGTGACCTGCGAGGACGCGGCCGAACTGCAGCTGCAGCAGCCGCACGTGGTGCGCCTGGAAACCCGGCCGCCCAACCTGGAAGGCCAGGGCGCGGTGACCATGCGCGACCTGGTCAAGAACTGCCTGCGGATGCGTCCCGAGCGGATCATCGTCGGCGAAGTCCGCGGCCCCGAGGCGTTCGACCTGCTGCAGGCCATGAACACCGGCCACGACGGCTCGATGGGCACGCTGCACGCCAACAGCCCGCGCGAGGCGATCAGCCGGATCGAGAGCATGATCACCATGGGCGGCTACGGCCTGCCTTCGAAGACCATCAAGGAGATGATCGTCGGTTCGGTCGACGTCATCGTCCAGGCCGCCCGCCTGCGCGACGGTTCGCGCCGCATCACCCACATCACCGAGGTGGTCGGGCTGGAAGGCGACGTGATCGTCACCCAGGACCTGTTCGTCTACGAAATCCAGGGCGAGGACGCCGACGGCAACGTGCTGGGCAAGCACCGCTCGACCGGCATCGGCCGCCCGCGCTTCTGGGATCGCGCCCGCTATTACGGCCTCGAGCGCGAGCTGGCCGAAGCGCTCGACGCGGCGGAGTAGGCGATGCTGTTCATCCTCGCCGGCGTCCTGGGCTTCATCACCATCGCGGGGTTGGGCTTCGTGCTGGCCGGCGGCGGCGACGGCGGCTCGGCCAAGACCGTCAAGCGCGCCCAGCTGATCGCCGGCGGCGACCGCCAGGCCCTGGCGGCCCGCGCCAAGGCCGTCGCCAACACCCCCGACGCCCGCCGCAAGCAGATCCTCAAGACCCTGAAGGAACAGGATCTGGAGAAGAAGAAGGCGTCGCTGACCATCGCCGCGCGCCTGCGGGCCGCCGGCCTGGGCGACAACGTCCAGATGTTCTGGATCATCAGCGGCGTCATCGGTCTGGTGATCGGCGTGGCGCTTCTGGTGCTGCGCCAGATGCCGATCATCGCCCTCGGCGCGGCCTTCGCCGCGGGCTTCGGCCTGCCGCGCTGGGTGGTCGGCATGCTGGCCAAGGCCCGCACCAAGAAGTTCACCGAGGCCTTCTCCGACGCCATCGACATCATCGTGCGCGGCATCAAGTCGGGCCTGCCCGTCCATGACTGCCTGAAGATCATCGGCAAGGAATGCCCCGAGCCCCTGGCCGGCGAGTTCCGCATGCTGACCGAGAACACCGGCATGGGCATGTCGATGGACCAGGCCCTGGAGCGCATGTACGAGCGCATGCCGACCAACGAACTGCGCTTCTTCACCATCGTCCTGACCATCCAGTCCAAGACCGGCGGCAACCTGGCCGAGGCGCTGGGCAACCTGTCCACCGTGCTGCGGGCCCGCAAGCTGATGGCCGAGAAGATCAAGGCCCTGTCGGCCGAAGCCCTCGCCTCGGCCGTCATCATCGGCTGCCTGCCGCCCGGCGTGGTGGTGATGATCTCGGTCACCGCGCCGGCCTACATGGCGCCGATGTTCACCGACAATCGCGGGCACATCATGCTGATGATCGCCGCCTTCTGGATGAGCACCGGCATCTTCGTGATGCGCAAGATGATCAACTTCAAGTTCTAGGAGGAGGCGACCATGATCGAGATGCTCACCAATCCCCAGAACCTGTTCAGCGCCTTCATCGCGATCGTGGTGTTCGCCACCATCGTCACCCTGGCCTCGCCGATGCTGAGCGGCAACGGCCTGGAGGGACGGCTGAAGTCGGTGGCCAACCGCCGCGAGGAGCTGCGCCGCCGCTCGCGCGAGGCCATGTCCCAGAAGGGCGGCGCCGGCAGCCTGCGCCACGCCGACGAGGGGATGTACAAGAACGTCGTCGACCGCCTGCAGCTGTCGCGGCTGCTGGAAGACCCCAAGGTCGTCGACAAACTGGCCCAGGCCGGCTTTCGCGGACCCAAGCCCGTCTCGACCTTCTACTTCTTCCGCTTCGTCATGCCGTTCGTGTTCTCGGTGATCGTGGCGTTCTACCTCTATGTGATCAACGACTTCGGCCTGCTGGCGATGCAGAAGATCGCCGCCTGCATCTTCGCCCTGGCGGCGGGTTATTACGCGCCCAACCTCTACATCTCCAACATCGCCCAGAAGCGCCGCGAGTCGATCGTTCAGGCCTTTCCGGACGCCCTGGACCTGATGCTGATCTGCGTCGAAAGCGGCATGTCGATCGAGGCGGCCATCGCCAAGGTCGGGGCCGAGGTGGGCGGCGCCTCGCTCGAGCTGGCCGAGGAGCTCAGCCTGCTGACCGCCGAGCTCAGCTACCTGCCCGAGCGCCGTATGGCCTATGAGGGCCTGGCCCGGCGGACCAACCATCCCGGCATCCGCTCGGTGGTCACCGCCATGATCCAGGCCGAGCGCTACGGCACCCCGCTGGGCGCCGCCCTGCGGGTGATGGCCAAGGAAAACCGCGAGCTGCGCCTCTCGGCGGCCGAAAAGAAGGCCTCGGCCCTGCCGGCCAAGCTGACCGTGCCGATGATCGTGTTCTTCCTKCCCGTGCTGTTCATCGTGATCATGGGTCCGGCGATCATCAAGATCCAGGACGTGATGAAGAACCGCTAGGGCGGCGGAGGAGCAGACTCTAACCGCAGCGGGCGGAGATGGTCGCGGTGTATTGGCCCGCGCCCCGCTTGGCTTTCATGCCGAACTGATAGGTTCCGGTCGACAGCGGCAGAGGGCTGTAGCGACCCTGGGTGCCTATCAGCGACGCCCAAATCTTCGAACCCCGATCGGAAAACACGGCGATCCCGACGTTGAAGCCCGTGCCGCGCGGCGGGGTGATGAATACCTGGCAGTCGCCCTCCAGCTTGAAGACGAGCCTGTACTCGGCCTTCCCGTCGGCATCGAGGAACTCGTTGACGTCATAGGCTCGGTTGGAAATGTCGATCGCCGGGTCAAGATAGGGGCGAAGGATCGAGGCCGCCTTGCCGGGGGTCGTGCTGGCGATGTCCAGCCGGCTGACGAGGTCTCGCACCAGCATGAGAATCTCGTCGGTGTCGTTGCTGATCTTGTCGATCTTGGCGTTGAGGACCGTCGCCATGGTTTGAAGATCGCTCGTCGTCAGTATCTTGCGACTGGCCAGTTCATTCAGGCGGGCGACCGCCTTGGCCAATTCGGGGGTGTTCTGGCTGCAGTTCAGTTCCAGCCGATTAACGCTCGAGTTCAGGATGATCGGACTGCCGCAGCCCTGGGTGCTGTTCTGCGGTCTCTGGGCGTTGGCGAAACTGGCGGGCAAGCACCACGCGAAGAAACAGAGCGCGGTCAGAAGCAGACGTTTCATTTGTCGGGCTCGCTGCTGGGGGCGGTAACGTTGGTGATGCTGCCGATGTTGCTGCCGCTGATGATCGGCGAGTGGTCGCCGGTCGTGCTGTTGGTGACCCGCGGCGGGGCCGGGCGTGAAGCACGAACCGCCGCCTTGTCACCATCGGCTGGCGCAGGGTCGCCAGCGGCGTCTTCGGCGCGGGGAGGCGGAGGATCTTCGACGAGAATGCCTCGTTCGCGAAGGGCGAACTCGGTCTGCTGCTTGAGGCACAGCCTGTAGGCCTCGTATTTGAGTACACCGTTGGCGTCAGAGCCGATCGTACTAACGATCGCCCCGACCCGCGCGGAGGAAACCTTCGCTTCGGAATTCAACGCCCGCAACCGGGGCGCCAATTCAGCGATCAGCCCGGCCTTGCCGGTTTCGGTGAAGCCCATGGCGCAGCTGTCGGCGATTCTGCGCGCGGCGGCGTCTTCCGGTGACTCTGCGGGGGCGGCTTGCCTGCTGAACGCGAACAAAGCAGCCGCCAGGATGGCCGCCGCCAAAACCCCAAGTCCGATCAGCAGGTTACGCATTGCTCGGATCACCCCGCCCCGACGAGAACATTGCTCGCCGTATACGGGTAGCACGTGCGTTAACTCGCGACTATCACGGTTAAGCTTCAACGTCGTTTTGCGTTGACGCTGGCCAAGTCGCGGTCAGCGGAGCTTGCTTACCCGCCCGCCTTCACCGCGTTCCACGAGCGGGTCGCGCCTTCCTGGCCGATGGCGGCGCGCAGCCAGGCCAGGTTGTTGTCCACCGACTCCGGCGGCAGATCCTGGCGGGCCAGCTTTTCGGCCTCGTCGAGGCGGCCTTGCAGCCCGACCACCAGGGCCAGGTTCTGGCGCACCTGGATGGTGGCGGTGGGCAGGGCGGCGGCCTGGCGCAGGGCGGTCTCGGACCCCTTCAGGTCGCCGGTCGAGGCCAGGTGCATGGCCAGGTTGGTCAGGGGAACGGCTTCGCCCGGGGCCAGGGCCACGGCCTGGCGGTGGGCCGCCAGGGCCTCGTCGTCGCGCTTGGCCTGCTCGTAGGCCACGCCCAGCAGCGAGGGCGGGCGCCAGTCGCGCGGCTGCAGGGCGGCGGCCTTGCGGCCCGGCTCGATGGCGTAGAAGCCCTGGCCGCGCGCCACGTCGGCCCGCGCTGATTCCATCAGGGCGTCGTAGTTGTCGGGGGCGACGATCAGGATGCGGGCGGCCGCATCGGCGGCCTCGTCATAGCGGCCCAAGGCGCGCAGGGCCTGGGCCAGGTTCACGCCCGCCTCGACGTCGCGGCCGTCGCGCTCGGCCTCGGTCGACCAGAAGGCCATGCGGGTCAGGGGATCGGCGCGCCGCATCTCGGCCCGCTGGGCCGGCGTGGCCTTGCGTGGCGGCTCGGGCGCGGCGACCTCGGGAGCGGAGGCCGAAGCCTTGGCCCGCTTGGCGCCGGCGTCAGCCGAGCCCGCCGTCAGCACGCCAATGGCGAGAACGGGGGCGAGAACGGTTGCGAGGAGCGCGCGCTTGCGACACATGAAGACAGATCTCCCGACGGTCCCGCATCCTCGCGCGCGGCCCTCAAGGAATCGTTAAGCATAATTCTTCACCTGCAGGGCGCGCCCATGTCGGAACCGATCATCGCCGCTTCGTCCCGGGCTTCCGAGGACGGCGCGCCGACGCCCATCCACTGCCTGTACGAGTCCGAACTGGCCGCCTTCGTCGAGGCGCGACCCAGCTTCGTGAAGGGCTTCGTGGCCCTGGAGGACTTCAAGGCCAAGGCCGGCCAGGTGCTGGTTCTGCCGACGCCGCAAGGGGCCGTGGACCGCGTGCTGCTGGGGCTGGGGGCCAAGGGCAAGGCCGAGGCCATGCTGTTCCGCGCCCTGCCGGGCCGCCTGCCGGCCGGCGACTACCGCCTGGCGGCGATTCCCGAGGGCCTGGACGCCGGCCAGATCGCCCTGGCTTTCGCCTTGGGCAGCTACAAATTCGACCGCTATCGGCCCAAGAAGGACGAGGGGCCGCGACGACTGGTCGCGGACGAAAACGTCGATCTGGACGAGGTCCACGCCGTCGCCCACGCCTGCGCCCTGGCCCGCGACATGGTCAACACCCCGGCCAACGACATGGGGCCGCTGCAGATCGAGACCATCGCCCGCGAGATCGCCGAGCGTTACGGCGCGAGCCTGGACGTGGTGCTCGGCGACGACCTGCTGGACCAGAACTATCCCGCCGTCCACGCCGTGGGCCGCGCCGCCGTGCCGGCCCGCGCGCCGCGCATGCTGGAGTTGACCTGGGGCAATGGAGCCCACCCGCGCGTAGCGATCATCGGAAAAGGCGTGGTGTTCGACACCGGCGGTCTCGACATCAAGC
>NZ_JBFTZS010000073.1:0-13295 GCF_056406675.1 Caulobacter sp. P1_B12_2
GTCCAGGGTGCCGACATAGTTCCAGTGYGGGTCGTGCGGCGTGTCGAAGTCGTCGGCGGCCAGGTACTTGGAGACGTTGTTCGCGGCGTAGGGCTGACCCGGCTGGCGCAGGGCGCCGGTGCGGGGCTGGTTCTTGCTCCAGCCGCCGGCCGGGGTCTGGAAGCTGACGATGACGTCGGCCACGTGGCGGGCTTCGGGCGTCGCGTACCAGGCCGCGTCGCGGTCCAGCGGCATGGCCTTGGGACCGCCCGCGCCTTCCTCGGGCGGCTGAGGCGTGGGCTGGCCGGGCTTCAGTTCGGCGGCCAGGGCGGCCCGGTCGGCGAGGTTTTGCTGCTCCGAGCGCGCCAGATAGGCCTTCCAGACATCGCGATCCTTGGCGGGAAGGGCTTCGATGCGCGCGGCGCTGATCGCCTGGGCCGGGGTGTTGGTCCCCACGACGGCGGCATGGGCCGCGCCGCACAGCAGGACGGCGCTCAGGGCCAGGGCGGCGGGGAGGGGGCGGAAGATCATGGGCGAATATCCGACGTTTGGCCGAGCTCGGCCGTCGGTGAAACGTCCGCCCAAAGCCGGCGGAGCGCACCCCATTTTTCCGCCTGGCGACGGGCCGGGTTTACGGCCGACGACAGAGCGGCTTTCATCGGGGCTGGACTGGAGGGACGTGATGATGACGCCGAGCGCGGCGGAGGTCCTGGCCGACGATTTCGCCGATCCTCTGGTCGGCCGCATCGTCGGGTTCCTGCGCCGGATCGGCATCCCGGTCGAGGTCGCTACGCTGGAGGACGAGACCTTCCTGCCAGGCGTGGCGGTGGCGGGCGGCGGCCTGCGGGTCGATCCGCTACGGCTGGCCTGGCCGGGCGACCTGCTGCACGAGGCCGGCCATGTCGCCGTCGGCGATCCGGCCCGTCTGGACGAGGGCGTCTCCAGCGACCCCGGCGAGGAAATGGCGGCCCTGGCCTGGTCGTTCGCGGCGTCGACCCATCTGGGCTTGGATCCGTCGGTGCCGTTCCACGAGGGCGGCTATCGCGGCGGCGGCAAGGCGCTGGCCGAGATGTTCAGCCAGGGCGGCGATGTCGGCGTGCCGATGCTGGCCATGTGGGGGCTGACGATGGAGCCCCGCCGCGCCAAGGCCGTCGGCGCGCCGCCCTATCCGCATATGCTGGCCTGGCGGCGAAGCTAGGGCAGATGCGGGGCGACCCGCGCCTTGAGCAGGGTCACCAGCGCCGGGTCCATGAAGGCGTAGTCGTCGGGGATGTCGAGGCAGATCACCCGCGCCTTCAGGTGACGTTTGAAGCGCTTGGACAGCTTGGCGCGATGGGTCTTCTCCATCACGAAGATCACATCGGCCCAGGCGACCAGCTCACCGGTCAGCGGGTTCTCTGCGTCTTGATTGGTCCCCGCGGAATCGACCTCCAGATCGGTCCGGGTCGCGAACACTTGCTCGGCCGTAGGGCTGCGCAGCTTGTTCTGGCTGCAGATGAAGAGGACATGCTTCACGCCGAGATCAGGCGGCCGCGAAGTCGCGCAAGGCGGTCAGGCCGCTCTGGTTGATCGGCAGGATGAAGCTGACCGTGGTGCCTTCGCCGGGGTTGCTGGTCATTTCCAGCGCGCCGTCGTGCATCTCGACCAGCGACTTGGTCAGGGCCAGGCCCAGGCCCGTGCCCTGGGTGGTCTTGGCATGCTGGCTTTCGACCTGCTCGAAAGGCTTGGCCAGCCGCGCCAGGTCTTCCGGCGCGATGCCGATGCCAGTGTCGGTGACCGAAACCCGGACGCGTTCGCCCAGCGGATCGCGGCGCACCTCGGCCCGCACGACGATGCTGCCGGCGCGGGGCGTGAACTTGATGGCGTTGGACAGCAGGTTCAGCAGCACCTGCTTGACCGCGCGGTAGTCGGCCTCGACCTCGGGCAGGGCCGGGAAGTCGATGTCCAGCTTCAGCCCCGCGGCCTCGGCGCGGTTTCGCACCAGGCGCACGGCGTCCTCGGTGACGTCCTCGAGGTTCAGCGGCTCGAACTTCAGGTTCATCTTGCCGGCTTCGATCTTCGACATGTCGAGGATGTCGTTGATCAGGGCCAGCAGGTGCTGGCCGGAATTGTGGATGTCGAGGCTGTAGCCCTTGTAGCGCTGGTCGCCGAGCGGGCCGAACATCTCGTTCATCATAATCTCGGAGAAGCCGTTGATGGCGTTCAGCGGCGTGCGCAGCTCGTGGGACATGTTGGCCAGGAACTCGCTCTTGGCCTTGTTGGCGCCCTCGGCCTTGACCTTCTCCATCTCGTACTTGCGCGCCAGTTCGGCCAGTTGCTCCTGACTGCGCTCCAGACCGGTCACGGCGTATTGCAGCTGCTCCTCGTTGAGGCGGCGGGCTTCTTCCTGGTTCTTGATCGCGGTGATGTCGGCGGCGGTCATCACCAGGCCGCCCTCGGCCGTGCGGCGCTCGCTGATCTGGATCCAACGGCCGTCGTTCAGTTCCGCCTCGCGAACGCCCTTGGCGCCGTCGGGAGCGGGCTGGTCGTGCTTGATGGCCAGGGCCGCGAAGCGGTTGACCTCGGCGCGGGGCGCGCCCGGCTTCAGCAGCTTGGGCTCCAGGTTGAAGACGTTGCGGTAGTTGCGGTTGCACATCAGCAGCCGGCCCTGGCGGTCYCACAGCACGAAGGCCTCGGACACGCTTTCGATGGCGTCGCGCAGGCGGTTCTCGGCGGCCTGGGCGCGGGCCTGGGCCAGGCGTTCCTCGGTGACGTCCAGCGCCACGCCGATGATCCGCGAATAGCCGTCCTCGCCGGGCTTGCCAAAGCCCTGGCCGCGGGCGTCGATCCAGATGGCGCGGCCGCCGTCGCGCGACGGCACGCGGAACGACACGTCGAACGCCCCGTAGGTCGCGGCGTTGGCCAGGGCCTGGCGGACCTTGTCGCGGTGGTCGACCGAGACGCGGTCCAGCAGCTCCTGCCCGGGCACGACGCCGCCGCCGCCCCAGCCGAACATCGCGCCGGTGACGTCGGACATGAACACCTGGTCGCCGCTCAGCTCCCATTCCCAGATGCCGCAGCGGGCGGCTTCGACGGCGAGGCGAAAGCGCTGCTCGCTGTCGACGAATTCGCGTTGGGCGGTCTCGACGCGGCGGCTCTGCAGCATCAGCATCAGGGCCAGGGCGATGCCGACGGCCAGGGGCGCCAGCAGCGAGAAGGCGCCTTCCATGACCTGGCGATCCATGTTGGCCACCGTGCGCGGCCGGGCCGCGGCGGCGGCCAGAAGGTCGCCCTGGGCCAGGGGCTGGATGGCGACGTCRAGGGCCTGGCCGTCGACCGACTGGCCGCGCAGCGCGGCCGCGCCGTCGCCCAGGTCGTCGGGGGAGAGGGAGAAGGCTTCGCGCAGGGTGGCGGCGCCTTGAATCGGTCGGCCGCCGGCGGCGAGGATCCGGCCGTCGGCCAGCATCAGAGCGCTTGCCGCGCCCTTGGTGGGTTGGGCGATCAGGCGAACAGGGTCGCTTGAGGCGATGACGAAGCCGCGCCCGCCGGCGACGGGGGCGGCGATGGCGACATAGAGGCGGCCGGTGGTCCCGCCGCCGATCCACAGGCTGCGGCCCGAGGCGCCGGCCGCGCGGGCGGCGGCCTTCCAGTCGGCCGAGGCGTCGCGGCCGGCGACCGCCAGCACGTCGGTCGCGCTGACCACGGCCACGGCCATGGCCTCGCCGCCGGCCGCGCGCAGGGCGGTTTCGGCGGCGTCGATCGGACTGCTTGGMTCGCGTTGCAGCAGGTCGGAAGCGGCCGACAGGCCCGCCCGTTGAGCGGCGAGGTTGGTTTCGGCGGCGGCGGCGACCAGCTTGGCCTGGGCGGCCAGGGCCACGCCGCCCGGCGGGGCCTTGGCTTCGTCTTTCAGTCGGTTGACGCCGAAGGCCGTATAGACCSCCAACAGCAGAAGAGCGGCCAGGATGGCGAGGCGCACATAGGCCTGGGACGGCGATTGCGCGGCGCGCGAGCGGGCCGCGCCCGCCGCCGAAAAGCCGGCTCCCGCCAGCCTCCCGGTTCTCGCCCCGCCACGCTCCAACGCCCAATGCTCCCGCAAGCCCTCGGCGAGTCACTTCGCCGACATGGTGAATCTACCGCAGGCGTAAGGGCCGCGTCACCGCTGAACCGTGGTTTTGACGGGGGATGAGCCCTTTAGTCGCAACTGTTGCGTCGAAGAATCATCGCAAGCTCGACGCCAGCAGGAGCCGGGGCGTCAGTCCAGGGCCCGGGAGACCAGTTCCAGCACGTTCTTGGACAGGCCGACATGGCCGCGGATGCGCTCCAATTGCTCGCGCATCAGAGCCGCGAGCTCAGGGATGTAGCGCCGCCAGGCCCCCAAGGGTTCGACCAGGCGGGCCGCTGTCATCGGGTTGAAGCCGTCCACCGCCAGGATCTGGTCGGCCAGGAAGCGATAGCCGTCGCCGCTCTCGTCGTGGAAACGGGCCGGATTGCCGCTGGAGAAGCCCTGGACCAGGGCCCGCAGGCGGTTGGGGTTGCCGCCGTCGAAGTCGGGATGGGCGGTCAGGGCCAGAATCCGGCCGATCGCGCCGTCGCCCGGATCGCGGGCCTGGACGGAGAACCACTTGTCCAGCACCAACGGTTCCTCGCGCCATTGGGCGTGGAAGGCGGCCAGGGCCGTCTCGGCGGGCGCGCCGCCGATCGCCACAAGGGCCGACAGGCCGCCCATGGCGTCGGTCATGTTGGCGGCGCTCTCGAAGTGGCCCACGACCCGTTCGACGTTGACCGCGTGGGGATCTGTCGCCAGCAGGTCGCAGCAGGCGTTGCGCAGCGCGCGCTTGCCGGCCGCTCGAGCGTCGGCCGAGAACTCGCCGCCGCTCTGCAGGTCGCCGTGCAGCCGCCGCAGCAGGTCGCCCAGATGGACGGCGATGACGGTCTTCAGGTGGCCGCGTGCCGCATGGATCGCCGCCGGATCGACGGGATCGACCGCCAGGCTGAGATCGCCCTCGGTGGGCAGCGCCAGCAGCAGCGCCTTGAAGGCCGGATCCGAGGCCTCGTCGACCAGGGCCTTGCCCAGGGCGTCGGCGTAGCGTTCCTCGCCGACCTCGTCGGGCGCGCCCGCGGCCCGGCCCAGGATCAGCTCGCGGGCCAGGGTCTGGCCGGCCTCCCAGCGGTTGAACAGGTCCGGGTCGGCGGCGAACTGCACGTAGCGGTCGACGGCGCGAGTGTCGGTGGTCAGGTTCACCGGGGCCGAGAAGCCGCGCAGGGCCGAGATGACCGGGACGCTCGTGACGCTTTCCCAGCGAATGGTCTTGGTCGCCTCGTCCAGCAACACCACCTCGCTGCCCCGCAGCACCTCGCCGTCGCCGTCGAGCAGGCCGATGGTCACCGGCACGGGCAGGGCGTGCTTGACCGCCTGGCCGTTGGTCGGGGCGGTGGACTGGGTCAGCGTGATCTCCAGCGCCTTGGCCGCCTCGTCATAGACGTGGGTCAACGACACCGCCGGCGTGCCGGCCTGTTCGTACCAGGCGAAGAAGTCGCTCATGTCGCGGCCCGAGGCGTCGGCGAAGCAGGCGATGAAGGCCTCGACCGTGGTCGCCTCGCCGTCGTGGCGCTCGAAATAGAGATCCAGGCTCTTGCGGAAGACTTCGGCGCCCAGGATCGTCTTGAGCATCCGGATAAGCTCGGAGCCCTTCTCGTAGATCGTCGCGGTGTAGAAGTTGTCGATCTTCAGGTAGCTCGATGGCCGCACGGGGTGGGCCAGCGGACCGGCGTCCTCGGCGAACTGGCGGGCGCGCAGGGCCTTCACGTCCTTGATCCGCTGAACGGCCTCGCCGCGCATGTCGGCGCTGAAGCTCTGGTCGCGGAAGACGGTCAGGCCTTCCTTCAGGCACAGTTGGAACCAGTCGCGGCAGGTGATGCGGTTGCCGGTCCAGTTGTGGAAATACTCGTGGGCCACGACGCTTTCGATGCGCTCGTAGTCCATGTCGGTGGCGGTCTCGGGCTGGGCCAGCAGCAGGGAGCTGTTGAAGATGTTCAGCCCCTTGTTCTCCATGGCCCCGAAATTGAAGTCGCGCACGGCGACGATCATGAACAGGTCCAGGTCGTACTCGCGGCCGAACGCCTCCTCGTCCCACTTCATCGAGCGCTTCAGGGCGTCCAGGGCGTAGGCGGCGCGCGGGGCCTGGCCAGGATCAACGAAGACCTTCAGGGCCACGGTGCGGCCGCTCACGGTGACGAAGCTGTCCTCCAGCACGTCCAGCTCGCCGGCCACCAGGGCGAACAGATAGGCGGGCTTGGGGAAAGGGTCGTTCCAGAGGGCGAAGTGGCGGCCGCCGGGCAGCGGGCCGGATTCCAGCAGATTGCCGTTGCTCAGCAGGTGATGGAACGCCGCGTCGGCCTCGATCCGCGCTGTGAAGCGGCTCAGCACGTCGGGACGGTCGGGGAAGAAGGTGATGGTCCGGAAGCCCTCGGCCTCGCACTGGGTGCAGAACCGGCCGCCGGACATGTAGAGGCCCATCAAGGCCTTGTTGGCCGACGGGTCGATCTCGACCTCGGTGGTCAGGACGAAGCTGTCCGGGACCTGATGGATCGTCAGGCCTTCGCCGTCGAGCGCGTATTCGTTGGCGCTCAGCGCCTGGCCGTCGATGGCGACAGAGATCAGTTTCAGCCGCTCGCCGTTCAGGAACAGCGGTTCGCCCGCCGCGCCCGTGCGCTTGAGGGTCAGGATCGCCTTGACCCGCGTCGCGCTGGGCTCCAGCTGGAACTCCAGTTCGGTGGTGTCGATCAGGAACGGAAACGGGCGATAGTCCGAGAGCCGGACCGGCTGGGGCGTGTCTGTGCGCATCCTGTCAATGTAGGCAAGGAGATGTGTCGGGGCGAGGGCGCACTTGACCCGATCGTCGAATTATCGCGAGTTCCGCGCCGTGGTCTCGAGGCGACCACGAGGGGGCGTCGATGACCGGTCGGGAATGCGGCGAATGCGGTCAATGCTGCAAGCTGATCGGCGTGCGCGAGCTGGAGAAGGCGCCGCACGTCTGGTGCCGCTACTACAAGCGCGACAAGGGTTGCGGGATCTACGAGGTCCGGCCCCGGGGCTGCGCCGACTTCGCCTGCGACTGGCTGCTGGACCAGCGGCTCGACGACGCCTGGCGGCCTGACCGCAGCGGCTTCGTGCTGCATGCCGGCGACGGCGGCCGGGTGATCAATGTCGAGCTCGACCCCACCCAGCCGACCGCCTGGCGACGCGCGCCGTTCGAGGCGACCCTGCGTGGCTGGGCCAGCGCGGGGGCGGCCGATGGGCTGGAGGTGCTCATCTGGGTGGGCCGGCGCTGCTGGCGGCTGGCCCCGGGGGGCGGCGAGATCGACCTGGGCGTCGTGCGGCCGGCGGTGGCGTTCGCCGCGCATAGCCGTCTGCGCAGACCCGGCTCCGGGCGCGATTGGCCGCCGGCGGACGCAGGGTTAGGCGACGAGCTCACCTAAACTGTTCGTCACTTGAACCGCGACACGAACCCGCCAAAGCTCGGGTTTCGTTTCGGGGACCTGCCTCATGTCGCTTACAGACGTTTCGCCGTTCGCCGCCGGTCTCGACATCGGCGCGCGCCGGTTCCTGCACCCCGGACCGCTGCGCTGGCTGCGGTCGCTGGGCTGGGGCGGGCTRCTGTTCGTGGCCTTCATCGTCATCTACGCGGTGGTCAGCAGGCTGGGGGAGCCGGCCAAGGGCGCCAGCGGCACGCCGCTGAGCGTCGTCCTGATAGCGGGTCTCAGCGCCCTGGGACTGGCGGTCTATGCCGGCGTTGTTCGTCTCGCTGAAGCCCGCTGGCCCAGCGAACTGGGTCTCAGACAGGCCGCGCCGGAACTGCTGACCGGGCTGTTGGTGGGAACCGCGATGCTCAGCGCCGTGGTCGCGGCGCTTCTGCTGTTCGGCCTCTACGACATCTCGGGACCGCGCGCGTCGTCGCCCTGGACCATGATCAATGTCGGCATAGCCTCGGGCTTTTTCGAGGAGCTGATCTTCCGGGCGATCGTGCTGCGGCTGCTGATGCGAGCTTTCGGGATCTGGCCGGCGCTGGGCTTGTCGGCGGCGCTGTTCGGCGCGCTGCATCTGACCAATCCCAACGCCACGCCCGTGGCCGCCATCGCCATCGCGGTGGAGGCGGGGCTGATGCTGGCCTCGTTCTACCTGCTGACCGGCCGCCTGTGGGTGTCGATCGGCGTGCACGCGGCCTGGAACTTCACCCAGGGCTGGATCTGGGGCGCCCGGGTCTCGGGCATTCCGGTCACGGAGAGCCTGTATGTGAGCGCGCCCAAGGCCGGCGCGCCCGACTGGCTGAGCGGGGGCGCCTTCGGTCCGGAAGCTTCCGTCCCGGCCATGGTGATCGGCACCGGCGTGGCGGTGGTTGTGCTGTACTGGGCCTGGAAGAAGGGGAACTTCAAGGCCCGGTCGGAAACGGCTCCGATGGTCGCCGAGGCCTTCGACTAGGGCTCAGCCGGCCTCGATGACGCTCGGCGCGGCCTCGGCCGCCGCCGGCACCTCGTACAGGCCCCGCTCGATCGCCGAGGCGCGTTGGGCCAGGGCCACCACGGCCGGCGGCGCGTCCTCGGGATTGTCTGCGGCCAGCTCGATCAGTTGGCGGGTCAGGGCGTGGAGCTGCGGCGCGGCGGCGATCAGCCGGGCCTGGAACTCGATCTTGCGCGGATCGCGATCGTACTCGGCGCCCGGCGTACGCCAGCCGCCCCAATCGTTGGGGTCGGTGACCACCACGGGATAGGTGCCGGGATAGGGATGGTGCAGGCAGTCGCTTTCCTGCTGCCACTTGTTGCGGGCCCGCAGGATACGCCAGTGGGCCACCGCCGCGCCGCCGGACTCGTCGATGCGGTCTTCCGCCTTCAGCTCGCTGGCCTGGAACTCGCGGCCCAGGCCCACGTCGTAGGTGACGCGCACGGGTTCGTCGAAGCCCTTGGCCCAGATCGGCACGATCTTCTCGATCGTCGCCCAGGCGCCGACGCTCTCGACCCACACCTTCTGGTTCCGCTGAAAGACGGTCTTTGCCACGCACGCGTTCTCACTGAGTTCGGGGCCGCCATAAGAACCTTAAATCCTTGACGCGAGGTCAATCTTTCCCTCGGGCGAACGATCGTTCATCGTGCTCGCCAAGACGCGTCGCCACCCACAAGAGCGGGCGCCAAGGGAGGGAATCCAGGTGGATTTCGACTATTCCGACGACCAGAAGTTTCTGAAGGACGAGGCGCGCAAGTTCCTCGCCGCCCGCTGCCCGTCCTCGGCGGTGCGCGGCGTGCTCGACGATCCGGCCAAGAGCTACGACGCCGGACTGTGGAGCGCCGTGGCGGAACAGGGCTGGCTGGGCGCSGCGATTCCCGAGGAATACAACGGCCTGGGCCTGGGGCGGGTGGAGCTGTGCGCCATCGCAGAGGAGCTGGGCCGGGCCGTGGCGCCGATCCCGTTCGCCTCGACGGTCTACATCCTCGCCGAGGCGGTGATGGCCTACGGCGACGAGGCCCAGAAGGCCGCCATCCTGCCGCGCATCGCCGCCGGCGAACTGATCGGCTGCCTGGCGACCTCGGAAGGTCCGGGCGTGATCACGCCTTCGGCCCTGCAGGCCAAGGTCGAGGGCGGCAAGCTGTTCGGCGTCAAGATCCCGGTCACCGACGGCGACGCGGCCGACATGGCCCTGGTGCTGGCCAATGAAAACGGACGGCCCGGCCTGTTCCTGGTCGATCTAAAGGCCAGCGGCGTCAAGGCCGAGACCCTGCAGAGCCTCGATCCGACGCGCGGCGTGGCCCGCCTGACCTTCGACGGCGCCGTGGCCGACCGGCTGGGCGAGGCGGGGCAGGGGTTCGAGCTGGTGCAGGCGATCCTCGACCGCGCCGCCGTGCTGCTGGCCTTCGAACAGCTGGGCGGGGCCGACCGCTGCCTGGAGATGGCCCGCGAATACGCCCTGGGCCGCTACGCCTTCGGCCGCGTGATCGCCGGCTACCAGGCGATGAAGCACAAGATGGCCGACATGTACGTCAAGAACGAGGTCGCCCGCTCCAACGCCTATTACGGGGCCTGGGCCCTGAACGTCGACGCGCCGGAGCTGCCGATGGCCGCCGCCGCCGCCCGCATCGCCGCCTCGGACGCCTTCTGGTTCGCCAGCAAGGAAAGCGTCCAGGTGCACGGCGGCATGGGCTTCACCTGGGACGTCGACTGCCATCTCTACTACCGCCGCTCGCGACAGCTCAGCCTGGTGGCCGGTTCGCCCAAGCTCTGGAAAGAGCGGCTGGTGAGCGAGCTCGAGAAGAAGAACGCGGCTTAGGGCCAAGGCTCAAGGGAAGACACGATCATGGATTTCAACGACTCCCCCGAAGAAGCCGCCTATCGCGAGAAAGCCCGCGCCTGGCTGGTCGAGGCCGCCGCCGCGCACCGTGCCGAGCATGGAGAGCCCAAGCCCACCACGCCCGAGCACATGGCGGCCGGCAAGGCCTGGCAGGCCCGCAAGGCCTCGGCCGGCTACGCCTGCATCACCTGGCCGGCCGGCGTCGGYGGCGGTGGCGGCACGCCGATCCAGTCGGTGATCTTCGGCCAGGAAGAGACCAAGGCCGGCGTCGGCTACGGCTATTTCACCATCGGCCTGGGCATGTGCGTGCCCACGGTCATGGCCTTCGCCGACGACGAGACCAAGCAGCGCTTCGTCTCGCCCGCCGTGAAGGGCGAGGAGATCTGGTGTCAGCTGTTCTCCGAACCGGCCGGCGGCTCGGACGTCGCGGCTCTTCGCACTCGCGCCATCCAGGACGGTGACGACTGGATCATCAACGGCCAGAAGGTCTGGACCACCGGCGCCCACTATTGCGACTACGGGATCGTCCTGGTCCGCACCGATCCCGACGTGCCCAAGCACAAGGGCCTGACGATGTTCTGGATCGACATGCGCGACGCCGCCGTCGAATGTCGGCCGATCCACCAGATGTCGGGCGGACGCGAGTTCAACGAGGTCTAYTTCACCGACCTGCGGGTCAAGGACAGCCAGCGGCTGGGCGCGGTCGGCGACGGCTGGAAGGTCGCCCTGGTCACCCTGATGAACGAGCGTCTGGCGGTCGGCGGCTCGGCCGGTCCGGACTATCGCCAGGTGATGGAGCTGGCGCGCGGCCTGTCGGGCGCCAACGGTCCGGCCCTGAAGGACCAGGCGTTCCGCGAGAAGCTGGCCGACTGGTACGTCAATTCGCAGGGGCTGAAGTTCACCCGCTTCCGGACCATGACCGCCCTGTCGCGCGGCCAGACGCCGGGACCGGAAAGCTCGATCGGCAAGATCATCTCGGCCAACCAGCTTCAGGACCTGGCCAACACGGCGGTCGAGGCCCAGGGCGAGTACGGCATCCTGACCGATCCATCCCTGGCCCCCATGGAGGCGGCGTTCCAGCAAAGCCTGATGTGGGCCCCGGGCCTGCGGATCGCCGGCGGCACCGACGAGATCCTCAAGAACATCATCGCCGAACGGGTCCTGGGCCTGCCCGGCGACGTGCGAGTCGACAAGGACGTGGCGTTCAAGGACATGCCCACCGGACGCTAGCCCGGCCTGCTCAACGAGACTCGCCTTTAAGGTGCGTCTCGTTCATGCTCTCGTGAAAATGGGGCGTGGAGACGGGCGATGCGTGGAAGAGCTTCGAAGGATGGTCTGACGGTTCGGATCATCGCCGGGACCCATGCCGTCCTCTTGGCCTTCGATGTGGCCGACGAGCGCCGCGCCGGATGCCTGGGCTTCTCGATCGAGCGCACCGACGTGGGCACAGGCGATCGCCGCTGGCTGCCCAACTCGCTGCGCTTCATGAGCGACCCGAATCCGGAATGGGTGACCACGGCCCGGGCTCCGCTGCAGAAGTTCCGCTGGGGCGACTACACGACCGAGCCAGGGCGGCTGTATCGCTACCGGGTGGTCGCCCGCTATGGAACGCCCGCCGAGGTCCTGGCCCAGGGGATCCTGGCCGAGCGTCCCGGCGGCTTCGACGCCATACCCGGCGGAGTCACCCTGGAGCTGCGCACCGAGGACTGCCGCAACGAGGCCACCTCGATCTTCTTCAACCGCGGGGCCGCGGCCAGCCAGGCCTACGTCAACAAGTTCGGCGACAATGATCCCGACGACATCCCCGAGGCCCTGACCTGGTTGTCGCGCGGTCTGGAAGAGGGGCTGGTGGCCTTCATCGCCAAGGCCGATGGGCCGGACTTCGCCCTGCACGGCTGCATCTACGAGTTCGAGAAGCCGACGCCGATCCGGGCGCTGATCCAGGCCCAGGGGCGCGGCGCCGAGGTGCACATCGTCTATCACGCTCGCAAGGGGGGCAATACGGCCGACGAGAACCGGCACGCGATCGAGAGCCTGAACGTCACCTTCGCGACGACGCCCCGCACCCAGGGCTCGGCGATCATGCACAACAAGTACCTGGTGCTGTCGCGCAAGGACGCCGCCGGGGTCTTCAAGCCGATCGCGGTGTGGACCGGCGGCACCAACTGGACCGAGGGCGGCGTCTACGGCCAACTGAACGTCGGCCACGCGGTCTATGACCCGTCCGTCGCCGAGCGCTACGAGGCCGGCTTCCAGGTGCTGGCCCAGGACCTGAGCATCGACAACACCCAGGCCAAGAACGACCTGATCACGCCCACGCCTCTGAATCGGGCGGCGTTGCAGCACGGCGCGACGCCGCTGTTCTCGCCGCAGAACGGGCTGGGGATGCTGGATCTCTACGCCGACGTCTGCAAGACGGCCAAGGTGCTGATGGTCAGCGCGCCGTTCGCCCTGCACCAGAAGATCCGCGACGTGCTGCAGTCGCCCACCGACGGCGCGATGCGGTTCATGCTGGCCGACAAGGAAGGCTCCTACGGCGAGAAGGGCAATATCGACTTGCTCAATCTCGACCCGGGCAACATGGCCGCCGTGGCCAAGCCCTTCGAGGGCATCAAGCTGGCCGACTTCCAGAAGCGGAAGCTGGATCGCGACCGGCTGATGATGGACGAGGGCTTCCACCACGCCGGCATCCACATCCACTCCAAGATCATCCTGGCCGACCCGTTCGGCCCCGATCCCGTGCTGATCACCGGCTCGGCCAACTTCTCGACCAACTCGACCGTGGCCAACGACTCCAACGTGCTGGTCTTCCGAGGCGATACGGCGGTGGCCGACGTCTACGTCGCCGACTTCATGCGGATGTTCGAGCACTACTGGTTCCGCTCGCGCAAGGACGAGAAGCGCGAGGCCAACCAGGTCTTCGCCCTGAAGGACACGGACGGCTGGTCGGAGAAGTACTTCACGCCCGGCACGCGGGAGCAGCGCGATCGTCTGGCGTTC
>NZ_JBFTZS010000074.1:0-15656 GCF_056406675.1 Caulobacter sp. P1_B12_2
GTGCTGGGCGACACCAACCAGTTCGACAGCCGCGCCCAGGGCTCGGAAGGCTCGGGGTCGGTCAATCTGCGCGGCCTTGGCTCGCAGCGCACCCTGGTGCTGATGAACGGCCGGCGCCTGGCGATCAACCCGTTGGCCGCGGCAGGGGCGGGCATCGTCGACACCAACATCATTCCCTCCGCCGCCATCGGTCGGATCGAGGTGTTGAAGGACGGGGCGGCGGCGACCTACGGCTCGGACGCCATCGCCGGCGTCGTCAACTTCATCACCCGCAAGAACTTCAACGGCCTTGAGGCGGGCGCCGACTACAGGTTCATCGACGGCTCCAAGGGCGACTACGGCCTGAACGTCGTCTACGGCAAGGTCTGGGACAACGCCAACATCCTGGCCGCCGTCGGCTGGCAGCATCGCTCGAAGCTGGGCGTGGCCGACCGCGACTGGGCCAACAAGCCGTATCTGGACAACCCCGAGGCGGGCTGGTCGGCGGCGGGCAATCCCTCGACCTTCATCCCCGCCGCGGCCTCGACCACGGGCTTTCGCGATCCCAGCTGCTCGTCGTTGGGCGGCTATGCCGGGTTCAGCGGCCTGACCCCGGTCTGTTACTGGCATTACACGCCGTTCGACAACCTGGTCGAAAAGCAGGACGCCATCCAGATGTACGGCGAGGTCAACGCCGACCTGTCGGCCAAGACCAAGTTCCACATGGAGGTCCTGTACAGCCACACCGACGTTCCCGACTGGAACACCTCGCCGTCCTACGCCGCCCTGGCGGTGCCGACCGCCGAGGTCGCCGTCGCGCCCTCGCTGACGGGGCGCTACTACGTGCCGGCCAACAACCCCGGCCTGATCGCCTTCATGGCCGCCAATCCGACCATCGTCACCACAAGTCTGGTGAACGGCGCCCAGACCACGGTGCCGTCGGCGATCCTGGCGGGCGGGGCGATCAACGCCGCCAACCGGCCCTACGGCCTGGGCGGCAATCCCGCCTTCGGCTACGGCCCCTCGATCGGCGCCCGCGCCTATGACGCCTACCGGGTGTCGGGTGACCTATCCGGTGAATTCGACAACGGCATCGGCTGGGACCTGGCCCTGACCTACTCGCAGGAGGTCGGGATCCGCACCGGCTACGACACCCTGGTCAACCGCTACCAGCTGGCCCTGCGTGGCCTGGGCGGGCCGCGCTGCGACACCGACGCCGCCACCCCCGGCATCCAGGGCGTGCCCGGCGCGGGCGGCTGCCTGTTCTACAATCCGTTCGCCAACGCCATTCCCGGCAACGCGATCACGGGCGTGGCCAATCCCGGCTACAACGCGGCCCTGGCCAACAGCGAGGAAGTCACCCGCTGGTTCTTCCAGAAGCTGACGACCAAGCAGGCCTCGCGCCTGTTCGTCGGCGAGGCGATCCTCAACGGCAAGACCAACATCACCCTGCCGGGCGGCGACATCGCCTGGGCCGCCGGGGTGCAGTACCGCCGCACCTACTTCAAGTCGGACTACAACGACATCAGCAACGCGCTGATCAATCCGTGCGTCAACACGCCCGACTTCGGTGTGACCACCTGCACGGGTTCGGTCCGCAACGGGCCGTTCATGTTCCTGGGCGTCAACACCCCCGCCGACAAGCAGAGCGACGTGATGGCCGCGTTCGGCGAGCTGTCGGTGCCGATCACCGAGACCTTGCAGATGCAGCTTGCGGCCCGGTTCGAGGATTACGGCGGGGCCACGGGCTCGACCTTCAATCCGAAGGTCGCGCTGCGTTGGCAGGCCACCCCATGGATGGCGTTCCGCGGCTCGGCGGGTTCGACCTTCCGCGGTCCGCCGGACCCGCAGCTGGTCACCTCGTCGGTCACCTCGCTGCAGAGCATCCTGGGCGTGTTCCGCGCCGTGGACATCTACGGCAATCCGAACCTGCAGCCCGAGGAGGCCAACACCTACAACGCGGGCGTCCTGTTCAACGCCGGCAACTTCAAGGCCAGCATCGACTACTTCCAGTTCGACTTCGACAAGCCGATCGTCGCCGAGCCGGTGGCGGGGATGGTCAACGCCCTCTATCCGAACGGCGCGACCGGGGCCAACAACTGCGGCAACCCGACCTATGCGGCCCTGCAGTCGCGGTTCACCTTCACCACCAACTGCAGCACGATCTCGTCGCTGGCCCGGCTGAAGACCTATTATGTCAACGGGCCGTCGATCAAGAATTCGGGCATCGACTTCTCGGCGGACTATCTGTTCGAGGGGGTGCTGGGCGGCGACTTCAAGCTCGGCGCGAACGCCACCTACATCGCGGAATACAAGATCGACGCCCAGTCCGTCGAAGGCGTGGTGGTCACCCCGGCGTTCGACGCGGTGGGCCTGCTCAACTACCAGACCATCGCCGTGCCGATCCCGCAGTGGAAGGGCGACGTCTACGGCGAATGGACGATGGGACCGCACAACGTCCGTCTGACGGTCCACTATATCGACAGCTACACCGACCAGCGCACCGCGCCGTTCGCGGCCGGCGCCTACAAGGACTCCACCGGCGCGCCGGTGCAGGTGGCCAAGGGCAAGACGATCGACACCCAGGTGCTCACCGACGTGGCCTACCGGGTGTTCCTGCCCTGGGACACCACGCTGACGGCGGCGATCACCAACCTGTTCGACCAGGATCCGTCCTACGCCCGCCTGGACCTCGGCTACGACCCCTTCACCGGCGACCCGTTGGGCCGGACGTACAAGTTGGGGGTGAAGAAGAAGTTCTAGGCATGGGCGGCTAACACTTGCCCCCTACGGGCCTTCGGCCGTCTTCCCCCAAAGAGGGAAGAGGAGTGCGTCCTCCGCCCCCTATGGGGGCGGACAGACGGCGAAGCCGTCAGGTGGGGGCAAGTGGGTGAGCCACCCTATTTCGAAAACAACCCCGTCAACAGCGGCCGGGCGAACAGCCTGGCCGCTTCGTCGCGCTCCAGCCCGGGGACCCAGATTCCCAGCGAGGCGGCGGCGTTGAGCATCGAGTTGATCATGTGGGCCGCGATCATCGGGTCCACCGCTCGGACCGAGCCCTCGGCGACGCCGTCGGAGATGATCGCCGCGAAGCGCTCCGATCCGCGCGCGTAGCCCTGGGCCATCTCGGTGCGGATCTCGATCGGCAGGGCGCCCATCGACGAGGCGCGCAGCAGCGGGCCGTGCTCCGACAGCTGATAGGCGACCAGGGCCGCCGTGGCGGACGACAGCTGCTCCCAGCTGTCCCTGGCCAGGTCGCGAGCGTCGACCTGGGCCTTGCGGGTGACCGCGAAGGTGCGCTCGAAGCACTCGACCACCAGGGCGTCCTTGTCCTCGTGGTGGTGGTAGAACGAACCCTTGGTGACGTTCAGTTGGGCCGAGATCTCCTCGACCGAAGCGCCGCGATAGCCGCGCTGGTTGATCAGCCGGGTGGCGGCGACCAGGAAGGTCTCGCGCCACTCCTGGCCGTCAGGCGACTGCGGCGTCGGGTCGGGCAGGGCCAGCGGCTTCCAGGCCGCGTCGCCCGCGCCTTTCGGGACCAGGCCGTTGACCAGGATGTCGTACATCTTGTCGCGCACGCGGCCGTAGTCGTCGACGTCGTAGCGACGCAGCCACGAGCCCGACCAGAACACCTGCTCGAGCAGCAGGTGGGTGCGGGCGTTGCGGTCGCGCTTGTCCAGGTGATCGAACTCGGGGCCCTCGAAGAAGCCGCGCACCCGCCGGAACAGGTCGTTGAACGCGCCTTGCACCGAGCCGCGCAGGGGCTCCTTCAGGGCCCGCATCTCGGTGAAGCTGGTCAGGGGCGCGGTCTCGCCCAGGCGCACCCGGCGGTTCAGGTCGAGATAGAGGTCCAGGAAGTTCAGCAGGCGGGTGGGCGCGTCCGGCGCCTTGGCGGCCTCGGTGACCAGGGCGTCGAAGCGCTCCAGGCCGCGCATGAAGCAGGCGGCCGCCAGGTCGTCCTTCTTGCGGTAGTAGTAGGTGACGCTGGTGGTGATCAGCCCGACCTTGGCGGCGACGTCGGCCAGGGTCATGCCCTTGACGCCCTGGCGGTTCAGGATGGCGGTCGCGGCGGCGAGGATCGCCTCTTTCTTCTTCGCGTACCGCTCGGTGGCGGGGCTCGCGATACGGCCGTCGTCCATGTGTCGCCCCCTCGTTCGCGGCCTGCGCGCGGCTCCCTTGGACCCGTTGGTCCAATTTAGGAAGCCCTGCCTTCACAACAAGGCGCGCGACTCGCTTCCGCGCTGCTTTCGTGAGCGCGGAATCTTGCGGCCGTATTACGCAATTGAGGCGGCGGGGTGGTTCGAAGGTCTAGGACGCCAGGGTGGCGTGCGTGGGCGGCGCATCCGCCGCCTCGCCCAGCACGGCGACGATGGCCTGGACCAGGGCGGCGGGCGACAGGGGCTTGGCCACCGCGCCGTTCATGCCGGCGGCGACGTAGGACGCGATTTGGTGAGCCAGGGCGTTGGCGGTCATGGCGATGATCGGGGTCGAGGCGGCCTCGCCGCCCAGCTCCCTGATCCGCCGCGTGGCCTCGACGCCGTCCATGCCGGGCATCTGGATGTCCATGAAGATCAGATCGAAGCCCTGGTCGCCGCGCTCGACGGCTTCGACGCCCAGCAGGCCGTCGTCGGCGGTCTCGACGACCGCGCCCATGGCCTGCAGCATCCGACCGGCGATCAGGCGGTTGGTGGCGTTGTCCTCGACGATCAGCACGCGCAGGCCGGCCAGCAGGGCGGTGTCGGCGTCTTCGACGGGCGTGGCGGCCTCGGACGCCGGCGGCGCCGCGATCTCCAGCCAGAACAGCGAGCCGCCTTCCTGCGGGCTGGAGAAGCCCACGTCGCCGCCCATCAGTGTGGCCACGCGTCGCGTGATGGCCAGGCCCAGGCCGGCGCCGCCGAACCGGCGGGTGGTCGAGCCGTCGGCCTGGCTGAAGCGCTGGAACAGGCCGTCGGCCGTGGCCTGGTCGATGCCCACGCCGCTGTCCTGGATCTCGAAGCGCAAACGCCGCGCGCCCGGCGGGCCGACGCGTGTCAGGCGCGCCTGGACGCCGCCCTCAAGGGTGAACTTCACCGCGTTGCCCAGCAGGTTGAACAGTCCCTGGCGCAGTCTCAGGGGGTCGGCGCCGACCCAGCCGATCCCGGGATCCACCGTGACGCTCAGGGTCAGGCCCTTCTGCTGGGCCTGGGGCCTCAGCAGGTCGGCGACGCTGCGCAGCAAGGCGACCGGATCGATCGGCTCGGGATTCATCTCCAGCTTGCCGGCCTCGATCTTCGAGAAGTCGATGATGTCGTTGAGCAGCTCCGACAGCATGGCCCCGCAGCCCAGCGCCTCGGTCAGCAGCCGTCGCCCGTCCGCCGACAGCTTCTCGCGTTTCAGCAGGTGCATGACCCCGAGCACCCCGTTCATCGGGGTGCGGATCTCGTGGCTCATATTGGCCAGGAACTGGGCCTTGGCCTCGGCCGCGCCCAGGGCGGCGTCGCGGGCGGCGACCAGTTCTGTGACGTCCTGGCTGATGCCGATCACGTCCCAGGCCTTGGCGCTGGCGCCGCGCACGCCGCGCCAGGCGGCCCGCATCCAGACCCAGGTCTGATTGGCCGGATCCAGGTAGCGATAGGTCAGAAGGCTGTGATCGCCGGTCGCCAGGGTCTWGCTGAACGCGTCCCAGACCATCTGCTGGTCGTCGGCGTGGACCGAGGCGGTCATCTCGCCGATCGTCATCGTCCGCACGCCGCCCTGGGGCGAGGACGGGGTGGGGATGTCCTGCTCGAAGACGTAGATCCCCTTGCGGGGATCGAAGCGCCAGACATAGACGCCGGCGGTGTTGCGCAGCAGCTCGTTGGCGCGCTCGGACTGCTGGCGTTCGATCCGCCGGGCGCGATCCTCGGTGAAATCCTGGAACACGATCAGCAGGGCCTCGCCGGCCAGGTGGCTGGACAGCAGCTTGGACTGCGAGCGCACCCACAGCCAGCCGCCGCCCTTGCGGGCCAGCCGGTGTTCGGAACGGGCCTCGCCCTGGGCGCGCAGGGTCGCGCCGATGTCGCGGATGGTGTCGGTGTCGTGCAGGTGGAAGAAGTCGCGGATCGGCCGGCCCAGGGTTTCCTCCGGCGCCCAGCCGGTCAGCCGGGTCCAGGCCGGATTGACGCGGACGACCGCGTCGTTCTCCAGCACCACGAACATGTCGAGGCTGCTTTCGAAGAACCAGTCGGCGGCGGCCTGCTCGATGCTGGGGCCCGCCGGTGCTCCGGGCGGTTCGCCCAGCGGTCCACTGGCGGTCTCGTCGCGCAAGTGCTTGCCCATCCCCGTTCCCTAGTTTTCAATCGACATGCGCACGAACGGGTAAAGGGCGAGTTTCGCGTACCGCTTCTTCGATCGCGCCAAGAAACAACAAGCCGACTCCTCCCTTGATCCATCGGGCGGGCGGCCGCAGGAGGGATATCGTTTTGAGCACGCCTGAAGCCGTGGGTCTGTCGTCGGACCGACTGAAGCGCATCGACGCCTTCATCCAGGAGCACTACATCGCGCCCGGAAAGCTGCCCTGCGCGCTGGTCCAGGTCTGGCGTCGCGGACAACTGGCGCACACGACCCTTCTGGGCTCGGCGGACAAGGAGCGCGGGCGGCCTCTGGCGGCCGACAGCCTGTTCCGCATCTATTCGATGACCAAGCCGATCACCTCGATCGCCTTCATGATGCTGGTCGAGGAGGGCAAGGTCGCGCTGGACGATCCGGTGCACCGGTTCATTCCATCCTGGAAGAAGCTGGGCGTGTTCGCCGCCGGGGTGACGGGCGCCTTCCTGACCAAGCCTGTCGACCAGCCGATGCGGATCATCGACCTGCTGCGCCATACCGCCGGTTTGACCTACGGTTTCCAGCAGCGCTCCAACATCGACGCCGCCTATCGCAAGCTGAAGCTGGACGGGGTCGACAGCGAGGGCGGGCTGGAGGCGTTCGTCGAGACGCTGGGGACCCTGCCGCTGGAGTTCTCGCCGGGCGAGGCATGGAACTATTCGGTGGCCACCGACGTGCTGGGCTACCTGGTCGAGGCGATCTCGGGCCAGCCGTTCGACGTCTTCCTGAAGGAGCGGATCTTCGAGCCGCTGAAGATGGTCGACACCGGCTTCTTCGTGCCAGACGACCAGCGCCACCGCTTCACCGCCTGCTACACCCTGAACGCCAAGGGCGAGGTGGTGCTGCAGGACGATCCGACCACCAGCCGCTATCTCTCGGAGCCGTCCGTGAAGTCCGGCGGCGGCGGGCTGGTCTCGACGGCCGACGACTACATGCGGTTCTGCCGGATGCTGCTGAACGGCGGCGAACTGGACGGGGTGCGGATCGTCAGCCCCAAGACCCTCAAGTTGATGACGATGAACCATCTGCCGGGCGGGCGTGAGCTGACCCAGATGTCGCAATCGCTGTTCAGCGAGGCGGTGTTCGAGGGGCTGGGCTTCGGCCTCGGCTTCGCCATGACCGTCGACCAGGCCCGGACCCGGAACCTGGGCTCGCTGGGCGAGTACTTCTGGGGCGGCATGGCCTCGACGGCCTTCTGGATCGATCCGGTCGAGGAGCTGGCGGTGGTGTTCATGACTCAGCTGATCCCGTCCTCGGCCTATCCGATCCGGCGCGAGCTGCGGACGCTGGTCTATGCGGCGCTGACGGAGAGCAACGCCTAGGCGGGGACACGCCGCAAGGGCGTGTCCCCGATCTCGCAAGAAAGCGGCGCGGGAGAGGCTCCCGCGCCGAGTGTGCTTTACCGCAGTCGACGCGCCGAGACGGCGCGCCACGTGCGCGGAAGATGGCCGGCTTCGAAGATGTGGGACGCGTGCAAGTCGCGCCCGATCGCTAACCTCTTACGCGTACGCCCTCGACAATCGGAGCACACATCGGCTTCCCACGCCCTTTTCGGGCGCTTGGTCGGCGGCCTTCCTCCCGTCCGCGCGGATTGGCTCCGGCTGAAACTTGTATTTTCGAATTTCAAGTATGAACACAGCCGCGTCAATGGCCGGCGCCTAAATTCCCGGCGCCGCCACGGACCCCTGGACTTCGGCGACAGGTCGTGCAGGGTTTGCTTCAAACAACCGTTCAAAAGAACGCAACCACAGACTTGAGGGTGGAAAACGCCATGGCCGCGATCAACAACGTCACGGATCTGACCGTCGAAGGCGACATCGGGGTCGTCACGCTCAACTCGCCGCCGGTCAACGCGCTGTCGGCCGCCGTGCGCGAGGGGCTGTCCAAGGCGTTCGACGCCGCCATCGCCGACCCAGCGGTCAAGGCCATCGTGCTGATCTGCGAAGGCAAGACCTTCATCGCCGGCGCCGACATCACCGAGTTCGGCAAGGCCATGACCGGCCCCTCGCTGCAGGACGTGCAGAACACCATCGAGAACTCGCCAAAACCGGTGGTCGCCGCGATCCACGGCACGGTGCTGGGCGGCGGGCTGGAGGTGGCGCTGGTGGCGCACTACCGCGTCGCCGTGCCCTCGGCCAAGGCCGGCCTGCCGGAAGTGAACATCGGCCTGCTGCCGGGAGCCGGCGGCACCCAGCGCCTGCCGCGCGTCGTCGGCGTCGAGAAGGCGCTGGAGATGGTCACCACAGGCCAGCACGTGCCGGCGAAAGCCGCTCTGGCGATGGGCCTGTTCGACTCCATCGTCGAGGAAGGCGCCCTGCGCGACGGGGCCATCGCCTTCGCCCGCGTGGTCCTGGCCGAGGACAAGCCGCTGACCCGCATCCGCGACCAGAACGCCAAGGTCGAGGCCGCGCGCGGCAAGCCCGAGATCTTCAGCGAGTACCGCAAGGCCAACGCCCGCAAGTTCCGCGGCTTCCTGGCCCCGGAGAACAACATCAAGTGCATCGAGGCGGCGGTGAACCTGCCCTTCGACGAGGGGCTGAAGGAAGAGCGCAAGCTGTTCATGGAACTGATGACCGGCACGCAGTCGGCCGCCCAGCGCTATGTGTTCTTCGCCGAACGTCAGGCCAACAAGATCCCGGACGTGCCGGACGACACCGCCATCATTCCGGTCAAGAAGGTCGGGGTCATCGGGGCCGGCACCATGGGCGGCGGGATCTCGATGAACTTCCTCAACGCCGGCATCCCGGTGACGATCATCGAGGCCAAGCCGGAGAACCTGGAGCGCGGCGTCGGCGTCATCCGCAAGAACTACGAGAACACCGCCAAGAAGGGCCGCCTGACCCAGGACGACGTCGAAAAGCGCATGGCGCTGCTGACCCCGTCGATGAACCTGGAGGACCTGGCCGACTGCGACCTGATCATCGAGGCCGTGTTCGAGCTGATGGAGATCAAGAAGGAAGTGTTCGGCAAGCTGGACAAGATCGCCAAGCCCGGCGCGATCCTGGCCTCCAACACCTCGTATCTCGACATCGACGTGATCGCCGCCTCGACCAGCCGGCCGGAAAGCGTGATCGGCCTGCACTTCTTCTCGCCGGCCAACGTCATGAAGCTGTTGGAGATCGTGCGCGGCGAGAAGACCGACAAGTCGGTGATCGCCACCTCGATGCAGATCGGCAAGAAGATCGGCAAGGTCGCGGTGCTGGTCGGGAACTGCCACGGCTTCGTCGGCAACCGCATGCTGGCCCAGCGCCAGCGCGAGGCCCAGAAGCTGATCCTTGAAGGCGCCATGCCCTGGGACGTCGACCGCGTGCTCTACGACTTCGGCCTGCCGATGGGCCCGTTCGCGATGAGCGATCTCGCCGGCCTCGACATCGGCTGGGATCCGGCCAAGACGTCGTCGTCCACCGTGCGCGAAGTGCTGTGCGAGATGGACCGCCGCGGCCAGAAGAACGGCAAGGGCTTCTACGACTACGACGAGAACCGCGTCGCCAAGCCGTCCAAGGAAGTCGAGCAGGTGATCCTCGACTTCGCCGAGAAGCGCCAGATCCAGCGCCGCGCGATCAGCGACCAGGAGATCCTGGAACGCTGCCTGTATCCGATGGTCAATGAGGGAGCCAAGATCCTCGAAGAGGGCAAGGCGATCCGGGCTTCGGACATCGATACCGTCTGGATCAACGGCTATGGCTGGCCGGTCTATACGGGCGGCCCGATGTTCTGGGGCGAACTGGTGGGCCTCGACAAGGTGCTGGCCAAGATGAAGGCGTTCCAGGCCGAACTGGGCGACGACTTCAAGCCGTCGGCCCTGCTCGAGCGCCTGGTCGCCGAGGGCAAGGGCTTCAAGGACGCTTGAGGCCTAGCCGCTTCCTTCCCCCTTGATGGGGGAAGGTGGCCTGCGAAGCAGGTCGGATGGGGGTGAACGCGCAGCGTTCCTAACGCCGCCGACACCGTAGACACCCCCATCCCCGACCCATCCCCCATCAAGGGGGAGGGAGAAGAGGACGATATCGCCATGACCACCATCGCCGCCATGATGACCGCCGACTACGGCGTGATGGGCGACATCCTGCGGCAGCGGGCGGCCGAGACTCCGGCTCATCCCGCCGTGATCATGGAAACCGGCGAGGCGGTGACCTACGCCCAGTTCGACGCCCTGGCCGACCGCGTCGCCGCGACCCTGCAGCGCGACGGGATCAAACAGGGCGAAGCCGTCGCCGTCTGCGCCCTGTCGTCGATCCCCTATGCGGCCCTGTTCCTCGGCGCCCTGCGGGCCGGGGTGGCGGTCGCGCCCCTGGCCCCGTCGTCGACGCCCGAGGCCATCGCCGGCATGGTCGCCGACTGCGGGGCGCGCTTGTTCTTMATGGACGCCGGCGTGGCCGAGGCCCAGAAGGCCGCGCCCGTCGCCGTGCGCTACATCGCCCTGGACGGCGCGGATTTCGGCGAGGCCTTCGACGCCTGGCTGGCCCCCGTCGGCGCGGTTCCGACCGCCGTGGCCATCGCCCCCGAAGACCCGTTCAACATCATCTATTCCAGCGGCACGACCGGCGCGCCCAAGGGCATCGTCCAGTCGCATGGCATGCGCTGGAAGCACGTTTTTCGCGGCGACGCGGTCGGCTACGGCCCCGAGGCTGTCACCCTGCTGTCGACGCCGCTCTATTCCAACACCACCCTGGTCTGCTTCTTCCCCACCCTGGCGGGCGGCGGCACGGTGGTGCTGATGAAGAAGTTCGACGCCGGCCGCTATCTGCAGCTGGCCCAGCAACACCGCATGACCCACACCATGCTGGTGCCGGTGCAGTACCGCCGCCTGATGGACCGGCCCGACTTCGGCGACTTCGACCTGGCGTCCACCCACCTGAAGCTCTGCACCAGCGCCCCGTTCTCGGCCGAACTGAAGGCCCAGGTCCTGGCCCGCTGGCCCGGCGGCCTGGTCGAGTATTTCGGCATGACCGAGGGCGGCGGCACCTGCATCCTGATGGCCCACGAACATCCGGACAAGCTGCACACCGTCGGCAAGCCCGCCCCGGGTCACGACATCCGGCTGATCGACGAGGACGGCGTCCAGGTGGGAGCGGGCGTGGTCGGCGAGATCGTCGGCCGCTCGGCCGGCATGATGAACGGCTATCACGGCCAGCCGGGCAAGACCGCCGAGGCGACCTGGGTCTCGCCCGAGGGCTGGAGCTTCATCCGCACCGGCGACGTGGGCCGTTTCGACGAGCACGGTTTTCTAACGCTGATGGACCGAAAGAAGGACATGATCATCAGCGGCGGCTTCAACATCTATCCCAGCGACATCGAGGCCGAGATCGTCCAGCACCCGGACGTGGTCGAGGCGGCGGTGGTCGGGGTGCCGTCCGACGCCTGGGGCGAATCGCCGGTGGCCTTCGTGGCGGTTAAGCCTGATGCGCGAATTGACGCGGACGGGTTGAGGAGCTGGGTCAATGCTCGCCTCGGCAAGACCCAGCGGCTGGTCGATCTGCGGCTGGTCGAATCCCTGCCCCGCAGCCATATTGGCAAGGTTCTGAAGCGTGAACTGCGCGACGGCTGGACGGCTTCTGCCTAGGTCGAAGATTCCGGCCCCAATTTTGCCGCGACGGCGCGCCGCATGCGCGCTCCGCGAGTCACTCGATACGTTTGCTTAACCATAATGGCGCTGTCGTGTGACGGAGCCGGATTGTTCGGAAAACGCGTCTGATGCAAGCCCTCCCCAAAGCCGCTCTGTCGCCTGAAGCTCGCAAGCAGGCCAAGGCCGAGGCGGCCCTGGCCGCCGCCGGCGTTCCGCTGGATTTCGCGGCCGTGGAGAAGGTGCTCCGGCAGGGTCTGACGCCTGGCCTCGACGCCCGGCTGGCCGACCGCTTCGACCGTCCCACCGCCGTCCGCGCCGTCTCCACCCGCGTGGCCGCCCTGACCGCCGCCCTCGTCGCCTCGGGCGTCCGCCGCGGCGGCGTCTGCATCGTTCCGGCCCTGGCCTCGACCGCCACCCTGCAAGCCGTCGCCGCCGCCGGCCTGCGCGCCTGGCTGGTCGATGTGGATCCCTACAGCTGGATGTTCGATCCTGCCCACCTGCGCGAGCGCCTCGGCGAGGCTCCGCCGCCGATCGAGGCCATAGTCCCGACCTGCGCCTTCGGCCGCGCGCCCGACATGACCGCCTGGGCCGCCTTCCAGCGCGAAACGGGCCTGCCGATCGTGGTCGACGCCACCGACGGCTTCGACGTGATCATGGACGCCCCGGTGCCCGTGGTCGTCGGCCTGCCGGGCGGGCGCGGCGTGTTCGTGGCCAGCCAGGACGCCGACTTCATCGCCCGTCTTGATGCGCCGGCCTTCGCCGGAGAAGCCGGCCTCGAAAGCTGGTCGGGCCAGCGCCTGCGCCTGGCCACCGCCGCCCAGCGCCTGCGCATGCTGCTGATGGGCGCGCCGATCGGCTTTCAGCCGGGCTGGGGGATGAGCTGGGTGTCCGACGCTTGGGTCGTCAGCGTCCCGGAGGGCGCGGCCCCGGTCGTGGCCGCCAAGCTGGCCGAGCTGGGCTACGCCACCAACCCGGTCGGACCTGGCATCGTCGTCCGCGACCAGACGCCGGTCGCCGATCGCCTGGCCAAGTCGGTGCTGAGCCTGCCGTTCCATGCGGATCTTGGGATCGCCGAGCTGGACGAGTTGGCCGAGGCGGTTCGCAAGGCGCTTTAAACCCTCTCGAAATACCAAAAACTCCGCTCATCCCGGCGAATGCCGGGACCCAGATCCCAAAGCGCTTGGGCTGATTGGACGAGCGCTGAGCCTTTTGGAACCCACCTCAAAGCCATTCCATCTGGGTCCCGGCGAAGCTGTTCTTGGCCAGAGTCACCAATTCGTCCCGCGTCAGGCCCAGGGCCTCCGCCGTCTGGACGTAGTTCTCCAGCAGATAGCCGCCGAAATAGGCCGGATCGTCGGAATTGACCGTGGCCTTCAGACCCAGTTTCAGCATGCGCTTCAGCGGATGCTCCTTCAGGTCCGACACCCCGCACAGCTTCAGGTTCGACAGCGGGCAGACCGTCAGGGTCGTGCCGTCCTGCACCAGGCGGGCGGTCAGGCAGTCGTCCTCCAGGGCGCGATTGCCGTGGTCGATGCGGTCCACGGCGATGATGTCCACCGCCTCCCAGACATAGGCCGGCGGGCCTTCTTCACCGGCGTGGGCCACGAGCTTCAGCCCCAGGTCGCGGGCGGCCTGCAGCACGCGGGCGAACTTGGCGGGCGGGTGGCCGACTTCCGAGGAGTCGAGGCCAACGCCGGCGATCTTGGACAGGTATGGCTTGGCCTGCTCCAGGGTGGCGAAGGCGGCGGCCTCGTCCAGGTGGCGCAGGAAGCAGAGGATCAGCTTGGAGCTGACGCCCAGTTCGCGCTCCGCTTCTTCCATGCCCGCCGTCAGGCCGTCGATCACCGTGCCGAAGGCCACGCCGCGGTCGGTGTGGGTCTGGGGGTCGAAGAAGATCTCGGCATGCGTGCCGCCGTCGGCCTTCAGGCGGCGGAAATAGGCCAGGGCCAGGTCCTTGAAGTCGGCTTCGGTCAGAAGCACGCCGGCGCCCTGATAATAGATGTCCAGGAAGTCCTGCAGGTTGGAGAAGGCGTAGGCGGCTCRGATCTCGTCCACCGTCTTGAACGGCAGGACGACGCCGTTGCGCTCGGCAAGCTCGAACATCAGCTCGGGCTCGAGGCTGCCCTCGATGTGCATGTGCAGCTCGGCCTTGGGCAGGCCGCGGACGAAGGTTTCGAGGGCGGTGTCGGTCATGATGACGTTATGAGCGCTTGGGGCCGGGGGATTCAACAAGGATCGTGCGGCGAACACTTGCCCCCTACGGACCGCTTCGCGATCGTCTTCCCCCAAAGGGGGAAGAGGGCGCTGTGCGCGCGTCCTCCGCCCCCTATGGGGGCGGACAGACCGCGAAGCGGTCAGGTGGGGGCAAGTGAGTGAGCTCCATAAACCTGCTAAGAACCGTCCCGTGACCTCCGACCACCTCCCTATCCCCACCGAAGACCTCGGCCCCGACATCGGCTTCACCGAGGCGCACGCCGCGGCGCTGTACGGCCGCGACTATCGCAAGGCGCTGGCCAGCGACGACGGCTTCCAGCGGCTGGACGCGGTGGAGCGGCTGGCGGGCGCCCGCGCGGCGCTGTCGGCCCAGGAGGCGGCGGTGATGGACATGGCCGCCGGCCGGGGTCACGCCCTGGTCGAGATCGTCCGCCTGTCCGGCCGGGAGGCGGCCTTCGTCGAGGCGCTGATCCTGGCCGCCTGCGCCAAGCTGGTGACGCATTATGAGGCCGTGGGCGAGGCCGACGACGAGGTCGGGCCGGGACCGCCGAGGCTGCCAGGGCCGTTTCTCTAGTCGGCCAGGAACGCCACGATCGCCTTGGCGAAGTTCGGATCGGCCACCGCCGCGCGGTGGTCGCCCTTGACCAGCAACGACCGCGCCCCGGCGATCGCCGCCGCCAGCCGTTCGGGATGCACCGCCAGCGGGTCGTCGTCGCCGGCCGTGACCAGGGTTGGGGCGGTGATCCTGTCCAGCGGGATCGGCTGGGCATGAACCACGCTGGCCTGGGCCGCGAGCGCCTTGCGGTCGGCGCCGATGGCGTCGGCGAACTGGCGGAACGGCGCCGCGCCCTTGTGGGTGATGGTCGAAGGATCCTCGGCCAGCAGGGCGGCGACGATCTCCATGTTGGGCACGAAGCGGGTGTCGACCCCGCCGGTCGCCACCACGCCTTCGCCCACGCCGCCCGTGACCAGTCGGCGGATGCGCGGCTCCTGGCTGGCGGCGATCAGCGAGACGATAGCGCCCATCGAATAGCCGGCCAGGTCGACGGCCGGGACGCCGAGGTGGTCGATCAAGCCCGACAGGTCCCGCGCCATCTTCGCCTCGCCATAGAAGGCGCTGTCATGCGGCTTGTCGGACTCGCCGTGGCCGCGCGCATCGATGCCGATCGCCTGGCGGCCGGCGGCGACCAGGGCGTCGACGATCCCGGTGTATTTCCAGTTGATCCGCGCCGTGGCCCCGAAGCCGTGATGCAGCAGCACGGGCGGCCGCGTCCGGTCCTCGCCCCAGACAGTATAGGCGAGGGTCAGGCCGTCGAAGGTCGTGAAGCTGGGCATGGGTGGTCCGAAGTCAAACGATTGTTCGCCTTCGGTAGCAGAAGCCGAGGATCGCGGTCCAGATCACAACCCGGCTGTCATCCCGGACAAGCGCGGCGCGCGCAGATCCGGACCGACGCGTGAACTCGGCGCTTCCGGCGGTCCCGGGTCTTCGCTTCGCTACGCCCGGGATGGGGGAGCCCGCCCCCTTACGACATCGGCGGGGCGGGCGGCGGGGGCT